>PWKN01000137.1 GCA_003559735.1 Bacteroidales bacterium
GATATGGGCAGCGACCGCATTAATGCCATTGCTGTAACCAATGACGGTATGCTATGGTTAGGTACGGAGGGTGGCGGACTGATCAGGTTTGACGGGGAAAGCTGGACAAACCATACCACAACAAACTCCGGAATCCTGTCCAACCGGGTAACGGACCTCCTCCCTGCCGAAGGTGGGGGCATATGGGGAACCACCGCCACAAGCGGATTGTTCCACTTTGACGGCCATGAATGGGTAAATTATGACATGAACAACACAGGTCTGTCACACAGTCATGTCCGGTCAATTGCCCACGACAGGCATGGCAATGCATGGGTGGGCACATATGGTGCAGGCATATTCAGCTTCAAAGAGTTTCCCGATCCGTTATATGCCCATTACGCGCAAGACAACACCGGTATTCCCAATGAAAGGATATGGGATGTCCGTTTTGACCAGCATGGCCATTTGTGGGCCGGTACCGACCTGGGGGGGATGTATCATTATGATGGCAAGAAGTGGACTTTATTTGACAGGTCAAACAGCGGATTGCCCTGCAATGATATCCGTAACATACTGGTTGACCGACAGAACAGGATATGGATCGCCACCTGGTATGGTGGTCTTGTGTTATACGACAGGGAGGAATGGACTGTTTTCAACAGGAACAACAGTGGATTGCCAGAAAATACCATCACTTATCTGGCACAGGATTGTGAAGACAATATCTGGATAGGAACTTACAGCAAGGGACTGGTGAAGTATGACGGACAATACTGGCACCTTTGGAATACCGGAAACTCTGACTTACCGGAAAATTATATCCGTGAAGTATTGCCTGATCCTGACGGCAGCATTTGGGTTGCAACATGGGGTGGTGGACTGGTACACATGACGGGGTCCACGATGACCATATACAATACCGAAAACTCACCAATACAAGATAATGATGTCAGGGGACTCGCCCTTGATCATGACAACACTTTATGGGTAGGAACGGTATACAACGGCATTACACAATTTGACGGGACAGACTGGGTTCACTTTTGTGCTGATAATTCACCACTTCACTGGAATTCTATCACCTGTATTACGACAGATGCGCTGAACAACAAATGGATCGGCACTGTTCAGGGTGGATTGGCAGTGTACAGGAAGGGAGGCATCGGGTTTGTCAGCATCCCTGTGGACATACCAGGACAAACGCCCACGGGTTTTGGATTAACACAGAACTATCCGAACCCTTTCCGTTCGCATACAGTGATTGAATTCACATTACCCGCTGCATCCTCTGTTTTAATGAATGTGTATGATATGAGCGGACGGCAAGTTGCCACACTGGCCAGCGGGTGGTATGATGCAGGCACGCACCGGACCCGGTGGAATGCATCAGGACATACCAGTGGCATATACATATACCGTCTAACAGTCCACAATTATACTGTGAGTAAGCGCATGGTGCTGTTGAGCCAATAACGGACGCAAGGGGCATTTCCATATTCTATCTGCATTACATCCACTTCTCTGCAAGGACCACAAATAAACTCCTAATTCGCTGTCATTCTGACCTTTAACTTAACCAGGAACAAATCTTCGTTTGCAGCCTTGTGCCGGGACTGGCATCAGGAGGCAGGTTATGCGATACCCTTCAGGGAGATCGCTGTCTGAACACCGCCATAAAGCTGAATATTTTTGTTATTTTTACGCCAATATTTTCTAAAAAACCCGGATTTTGGATTACGTTATGGATAAGATCAGATTTGTTCATGCTGCCGATTTGCATCTCGATACACCCTTCAGGGGATTGTCTGCATGGAATGAAGATCTTGCTTCCAGCCTGAAAGATGCAACCTTCAAAAGTTTCTCACGGATCATCGATGTTTGTCTGTCGGAAGATGTTGACTTCCTCATTGTTTCGGGTGATATTTTTGATGGTGAGAGCAAGAGCCTGGCAGCACAGATACGGTTTGTAAATGAGTTAAAACGGTTGTCAGAAAAGGGTATTGAAGCCTATCTGGCTTGCGGCAACCATGATCCGCTGGAATCGTGGCTTGAAAGTATGCAGATGCCTGAGCACGTTCACCGTTTTGGCGGTTCGGCCGTTGAGGTGATGTCACACAAAAAAAATGGAAAACCAGTGGCCGACATTTACGGGATCAGTTATCCACGCAAAGAAGTCACCGAAAACCTTGCTGCCGGGTTCATCAGAAAAAGTGATCCTGCTCCCCTGTCTGTCGCTGTGCTGCATGGCACGGTAGGGGCACCGGGCCCACACCAGAATTATGCGCCGTTTTCGATGGACCAGGTTGCCGGTAAAGGTTTTGACTACTGGGCCCTGGGGCATATTCACAAGCACCAGGTTCTCAGGCAACAGTTTCCTGCGGTTGTTTATCCCGGGAACCCACAGGGCAGGGATTTTGGAGAAACGGGTCCGAAGGGTTGCTGCCTGGTGGAAGCAGCACCTGGCGAACCGCCATCCATTCAGTTTATTCCCTGCCAGGTCATCCAGTTCGGAGAAATAGAGGTTGACCTGACCGGTGAATCCAATATTGGTGCCTTGTCATCAAAACTTGACGAGGCGATCGGCAATATGAGAATGGGCGATCTGAAAAGCAGTCATATCATCAGGTTGCAATATACCGGAAGAACCCCGCTGCACCGGCAGCTTGCAGCTCCTGGCGAAGCCGCCGGACTGAAAGAGCATTTCAATCAAGGCCAGACAGACCGCTCATCGTTTGTCTGGATTGACCGTATCGACATACAAACCCGTCCAGATATCGATCTGGAACAGATCAGGAACCGCAATGACTTCATTGCAGCGATATTAAAAACCATTGAAGATGCCGGAGAAGACAGCCAAAAGTTGTCTGAATTGATCAAAGAGAGCGAAGACACTTTTGGCAGCATGGAAGTGCATAAGGAGCTGCCCGGTTTTGGCCAGGAAAACAAGAAAAAGATCATGGAGATGGCAAAGTACATGTTATTGGACAACCTAATGCGCGATGAGCAATGATCATTAAAGGAATTCATATTGACGGCTTTGGAATATTCAACAATTTTTCAATCACAAACCTCGGCAATGGGCTGAACCTGGTATTGGGAGATAATGAAGCGGGAAAGTCGACCCTGCTGAAATTCTTGCGTTTTACCCTTTTTGGCTATCCGCGTCTGCACGATCAGCGGATGCCACCTCTGCAGGGAGGGAGCCATGGCGGCCGTGTTGAGGCCATATTGTCATCCGGCAAAAAAGTGACCTTTGAACGCAGCGGCAACGATAAGATAATGCTTCACCATGAAGGTCAGACGTCGCAAAACCAAAGCCAGTGGTCTCAATTGCTGGGAAATGCATCGGCATCATTGTACAATAACGTATATGCCATTTCTTTGGATGAACTGGTTGACCTTGGCTCGCTGAGTGAGTCGGGCGTTGAGGACAAGATCTTCAGTGTGGGACTTGGACTTGGAGATCTGTCTATTGGAAAGGTGGAACAGGACATCAGGGGTAGGATGGAAAAGATATATATTACCCGAGGCAAAAACCAGGAAGTTCCCGGCATACTTCATAAAATGAAGGAAAAGCAAAAGATGATCGGCACAATACAGGCCAACCTGCAAGTATATGAAGCCTTCCTGGAAGAAAAACAAGCATTGCAGAGCACCCTTGAGGACAATGGCCGTCAAATTGAGAAGATAAAAAACAAAAAAGCGACAATTGAAAGCTACATAGCCTGTTATGATGCATTTGTTGATTATACCGATGCTGAAGACAGACTGGAGAAGCTTCCTGAAGAGCAGGACTATCCGGATCAGGCCATTGCACAACTCGAACAGTTGGAGCGGCAGGAAGAGGAACAGAAAGAAACAATTGATGCACTGCTGAAGGGAAGCGGTGAGGAAGAGGGTATCGCGAGACTTAAGCAAGTCCTGGAAAGCATTGTTGTAAACACATCACTGTTGTCAAAAAAGGGTGATGTACAAACCATCCGCAATGACCTAAGCCTCTACAAACAAACAATTAAAGAGATCCAGGATGACAAGGAGCGCTATTCCAGGATGAACAATTCCATATCAGAAACATTGAACACTATTGGCAGTGGCTGGACTGAACAGGACGTGCTTGGTTTTTCCGACCAGGTCCGGCACACAGATTTTGTCAGCAGGTACAGGAAGGAAATGGAACTGACAGAGCGCAGCAAGGCAGAGACAGAGGCTACGTTAAAGGCCAGCAGAATAAGGGAGGGGGTGATCCATACCAACAGGTTTGCAAATACAGTATCGATCATCCTGTGTATTGGGGGGCTGTCTGCCATATATTACGGACTCACGGTACTGGCAGGGTCATTGTTTTTGTCGGCACTGGTACTGTTCACCGGCAAAAGGTATTTTACCAGGAGCAGCAACATTGACCTGCTTGCCTCCCAGGCAAACAAGCTCGGAAGAAAACAGGATTCCCTGCGGCAGCAATACAATACATATCTTGAAGAAGAGCTCGGACTCACTGCACCGATGTCGGCAGAAGCTGTCCTGGACATTATACAAAAGATCGTTCAGCTCCGGAAAGATATTTCTGAGCGGGATGAGCTGAAGAACAAAATTGATTCAAAACAGCTTCATGTTATAAAGGCACTTGACGATAAGGTTGCTGAAATAGTTAATGATCTATCCTTTGACTGGTCAGCCGAAAAAGCGAATACGGAGACCCTGGCGAACGCGATCCTCAAAGAATATGATCAGTCAGAAGAGATGCTGCGGCATAAAAAACAGCTGGAGACAGAGCTTTCGCGAAAGGAGCGAATGGTTGCGGACAAACAGGAAAAGCTGGAGGAGGTAAAAGTAAAGATCAACCAATTGCTTGGTGCTGCCCGAACCACCGACCGGGAGGTATTCAGGCAAAAGATACGGACAAATGACGAGGTAAAGGCATTGAAGCAGAAAAAAAGAGATGCCCTCGTGGTCATTGAACAAATTGCCGGCAAGGATAAGTCGCAAGAGGTGATCGGTTATTTACGCAACAACGAAAAAGTGGCAACAGAGCTGACCATTGATGAGCTGCATAACCTGCTCAGGGAGAAAGGATCGGAATCGGCTGCCATTAGTGAACGGCTTGGCGAGCTGAAAAATGAGCTGAACCGGATGGAGAATGAGTCGGACCTTGCCGGTGTAATGACTGCTTTGGAGGTTGACAGACAAAGATTGGCACAGGCATATAAGGAATGGATGGCCGGTTATGTGGCTCTGAGCATCCTGACAGGCGTCAGGTCAAGATATGAGCTGGAAAAGCAGCCTGAAGTGATCAAGCGGGCATCCTTTTATTTTAACCGGATCACCGGCGGACGGTACAGCAGGATACAAGTATCGTTAGACGACAAGGAGGTAACCGTTTTTGACCACAGAAAGGCATCAAAGAAGACAGGCCAGCTGAGTCGCGGCACCAGGGAGCAGTTGTTGATCAGCCTGAGGCTGGGGTTCATTGAAGAGTATGAACGGCAGTCTGAACCGCTACCGCTTATTGTTGATGAGGTATTGGTAAATTTTGATACCGAACGATCGAAAAAAGCGGCGGAGATCCTGATGGAGTTTGGAAGAGAACGGCAGATCCTCGTATTTTCCTGCCGGCCTGAAACAGCCGGCTTGTTTCCCGGATCAAAGGTCAATTTGACTGAACTGAACCAAAATCTATAATATGAAGAATTTTGCGAACATCACTTTTGCAGCGACTTTTTTGATCACCACAACATTATATGCACAGCAGAATGATCTGGAAAAACCCATAAGGGATTTTCAGTTCAGTGCAGTGCCATTCATTGGCACTGAAGGTGTTCACGTGATGGATTACCAGTACAGGTTAAGTTTCAATTTACTGGGGGGGATCACCGGAGGGATTGCCGGATTTGAGGCCGGGGGCATATTGAATATTACCAGTGGTGATGTGAACGGAATCCAGCTTTCCGGCTTTGGCAATCTGGGTTCTGGTGATCTGCATGCATTTCAGGCTGCCGGATTCTTTAATGTCAATGCAGGCAACGTCAGGGGATTTCGGGGTGCCGGATTTATCAATGCATCGGCAGGTTCGTCACAGGGATTCCAGGGATCAGGTTTCATGAATATCATTGGCGGTCATGATCAGGGTTTTTTGGGCTCCGGTTTTGCCAATATTATCGGAGGGGAAAAACAAGGGTTTGCCGGGGCGGGATTTGCCAATGTAATTGGCGGAAACAGCCAGGGATTTCTGGGTGCAGGATTTGCCAACGTTTCCGGGGGCGGTCACCAGGGTTTTATGGGCTCCGGGTTTGCCAATATAGTGGGCGGCAGTTACCAGGGGTTTGTCGGGGCGGGATTTGCCAATATTGTTGGCGGCGGTTACCAGGGATTTGCCGGGGCAGGATTTGCCAATCTGGCACGGGGCAGTTATTATGGTTTCCAGGGTTCAGGTTTTGGCAGTATTTCCTGGGGTTCTTTCACAGGCGTACAGGCGTCTGGTTTTATCAGTGCAAGCAGGGGCATAAAGGGGTTGCAGGCATCAGGTTTTATCAATCTCACCGGTGAGTTAAAGGGGTTACAGCTGGCACCATTTAACCTGGCAGACACTATTTCAAAGGGTGTTCCCATTGGCTTTCTGAGCATTGTAAGGAAAGGGGGGTTCCGTCAGGCTGAGCTTGCCACATCAGATGTGATGCATCTCTCGGCATCTTTTCGTATGGGCACCGAACACTTTTACAACATATTCACCCTGGCAGTGCGCCTTTCAGAAGATAGCCGTTTCAGCACTTTTGGATACGGGTTCGGTACAGAGTTCACAACTACTGAAAAGACATCCATGCAGTTGGAGCTGCACTCCACACAGTTGCATGACAGGTGGCGGTGGAATAAGGAAGAGCTCGATCTGTTGAACGAATTCAGGGTACATATTGGCTATCATACAAACAGCATGTTGAGTCTGTTTGCAGGGGTTGTGGTTTACAACCAGTTTTCAAAAGAAAATCCCGATCATGACATCAGCGGAAGGGATATTGCTCCGGGAAGGGTTTTTCATGATGAAACATGGCGAAGTTACGTTTTGCAATGGTGGCTGGGTGCCAGGGGTGGTGTACGCTTGCGTATTTAATATTTATACAGGTTACTTTTAAAAACTTTAAACAATGATTCACGCATGGAACAAAAACGGACTGCAATTGTAACGGGAGCATATGGAGCCATAGGCAAAGCGATATCTGAAGGACTGGCATCGAAGGGATACAGGTTGGTGATGGTTGGCCGCGACGAATCTGCGTTACGCCGGGCGTGCGACGACCTGGTTGCCGGCACAGGCAACAAAGAGATTGACTGGCGGGCGGTTGACCTGTCGCAAAAAAAGGAGATAGAACGGTTTGCGCAAGAATGGAAAGGCCCTTTACATGTACTTGTCAACAATGCGGCTGCCACACCACGGAATCGCCAGGAAACACCTCAAGGCATTGAAATGCAGTTTGCCACCAATGTTCTGGGCTATTTCTGGATGATCAATACCATGAGTCCCCATATGGAGAACCTCAAAGACGCACGTATTGTCAACGTAGCCAGTTACTGGGCCGGTGACATGGATCTTGACGATCTGGAATTTACCAGGAGGCGTTACGACAATGACACAGCCTACCGGCAGAGCAAACAGGCAAACAGAATGCTCACAGTAGCTTTCGCTGAAAGGCTAAAAAACAGGAATATAGCGGTTTTTGCCGCACACCCCGGCGATGTCCGCTCAAAGCTGAGCAACAATTTAGGGTATGGTGGATGGGAGACTCCCGGCCAGGGAGCCGCCACGCCACTCTTCTGTGCCACTGATGAATCCCTCAAAGGGAAGACAGGCAAGTATTATTCGCATCAGCAGGAAGAGCGTTGCAGCTTTTCTTCTGATCACCAGGCAGTGGAAAAGCTATACAGTATATGCTCAGGTTTCTGACAGAAAAGCCAGCAAATATCGTCATTAACCGGATCGTTTAATCGCTGCATATGATCACACCTTATCAGAAGGTCATTCAACATAGAACGGGATATTCGCTGTTGCGGCGTTATTGTGTTTATCGCTCACATAGACGAGAATCCGGTAGGCGCCACTGTTTGGTGGCACGTTAAAATGTATTTCAGAGATACTCGCTGCAGTGATCAGTCCGCCGATTGTCTCCGGTCTTTGTTCGAAGTCCCCCCCTTCACTCAGTTCATCAGGTTCGGGCATGATCTCCGCCCTTACTGAAAGGTTTTGCAGATCGGGGTGTTCCACACGGATAAGTGCAATATGGTCATCATTTGATGTCAGCCGCACATTGTCAAAACGACCCCCTTTCCCCTCGATGCTGATATCGAGTATTTGTGGCGCTTTATGTTCAGGCTTCTGTCCGGTCCAGAAATATTCCATAACGTTAATGGCCTCTGTCTTTTCACCCGCTTCTGTAAACAATCCGTACCAGGTAGGGGTACGTTCCTGTTTTTGTCCCCACAGAAACACAAAAGAACCCATGCAGTTGTTGTCATCAGCAAGAATGGCTTTTTTATACCGTTGCCTGATCGCTTCAGCTTTTTCGGCAGATGTTTGTTCAATGGGTGATCCCCATTCCGTTTCGGGCATTTCCCAATGTCCGGTGGCACCCCACTCCGTAACCAGATATGGTCCGTCGTACCCTGATTCCTTTAATCGTTTTTCCAGGTTGATGATATCGCCATACATCTGTATTGATATAAAATCAAGGTAGGGGCAGTTTTGTGTGATGTATTCCACCTCTGTTTTACCGATACCGGCAAGCATGGTGGTCGTAACATGATTGCCGTCGACCTCTTTGATCATACGGGCAATATCGTTCACCGCATCCCACACCTTGAGGTTTGTATAATGAAGGTTGAGTTCGTTACCGATGCCCCATCCCAGCAGTGCGGGATGGTCCTTAAGCTCCATCACCTCTTTTCTGAACTGCTCCAGCTGGGCAGCCACCGCTTCTTCGTCATCATAGTCAAACCCATGTCGTTCCCGTCCCACATCCAATCCCATCATCACCATCAGTCCTTTATCCCAGGCCAGGTCGAGCACCTCCCGCCCTGTCTGTTTTCCGTTGTCGGTACGCCAGGTTCTGAAAGCGTTTCCACCATGGTACGCCACCTGGGCACAGGGTCCGAACTCACAGCCGGCACCTTTAACGAAGAACGCTTCATCGTTGACATACAGCCGGTACTTACCATCTATATGGCGTACTTCAACGATTGAAGGCCCCTCAGAAAGAGGGTCTGTGCCAGATCCAGGTTGCTGCACACAGGCTGCCATTGTAAAGGCAACAAGTAGTAATACGATTGTCTTCATATGTATATGTTTATATTGTTATCAAATGGATAAATAAAGATATCTGGCCCTTATTATATACTGATGCAGGCTATTGTCAGCCGAGGCTGTTGTACCTGGCGCCGACCATACAGCCGCAGGCTGCTGTACCTCGTGCCGACCATATAGCCTCAGGCTGCTGTATCTTGCGCTGGCCATACAGCCACAGGCTGTTGTATCTTGCGCCGACCATATGTTTTCCATACCATCACATTTGTATGTGTGGCGTCAGGTTCGGTCGTACCTGGTTGCTTAGTTTAGTACCCGGCGTTTTGCACGAATGCTCCGGCAGACAGATCTATTTCTGTTTGTGGAACAGGCATGAACCCTTTGGTAGCCGGATCGAATGTCACATCAAAAATTACCTGGTCCCCCTCGTAGTTGGGCCCCCGTATTCCTGAATGGGTCAATTCCTGGTTGGCATAATCCAGTCCACGCCGAAGCAGATCAAAATAGCGAATCCCTTCGAGTGACAGTTCAAGTCTTCGTTCCCGGAATATATTCTCGGTTGTTGCCGGCACGCTTGGCAGTCCAACTCTGTCCCTCACCCTGTCGAGGTATGCTTGTTTATTCGGACTATCAAGTTCGGCGGCCATAAGCAGCACATCAGAAAACCGTATCACACGTTTATTGGCGGTTCTGTTAAGCTCAAACTGACCACCAGACCCCCAGTGTTCGGCATCGGAGCTGTATTTTCTGGAAAAATATCCGGTATGCTGGTATCCTTTGGTAAGCGTTCCGTCAATCTCTTCTTCGGTAAGGATGGTGTATTCAAACCGTGGATCACCCCTGAGGAATTCTGCCAGTTTGTGGCTCACCGGGGCAAAGCTCCAGCCCCTGTTCCAGTTGTTTGATCCGGCAACCCGCGGACCCTGCATTTGTGCTGCAAGGTTTCCGTGTCCACCCCGCACATAGCCCCAGTCCCACCACTCGGGTGTATCACCCATGGAGATCTCAAACACCGATTCCACGCCAAATTCGCCAACCAGGCTGAAGTTATGCGAATAGTCCTCAAAAAGATCGTGTCCGCTATTGGCGATCAGGCCTTCAAGTTCTCCCAGTACATATGCCCTGTCAACGGTTATGTCGCCCGCATAGAGCTCTTCACCATACACACCGTTATAAAACAGGTATGTTCGTGCAAGCAATGCTTTTGCTGCCCATTTGGTAATCCTTCCCTTTTCTGGTTGCGGCACTGATTCAGGCAGGTCTTTGATGGCTTCCACCAGGTCGAGGGCAATCTGATTATACACTTCGTGTGGCGCATTTTGCTCCTGCTGGTATTCTGATGGTCCGCTTATGGTTTTGGTCAGCAGCGGGATGTTTTCAAAAAAACGCACCTGTTCGAGGTAAAAATAGGCCCTCATGAATTTTGCCTCTGCGATGGCCCTATCTTTAAAGCTTTGCGATGCATCGATCCCATCGATCCTTTCCAGGAAGAGGTTTGCCCTGTAAACGCCCACATAGTTCTTAATCCATATCGCATGGGCAATGGGACTGGTAGTTGGGATCGTGAAGTTGTTCAGCTGGTCGAACTGGAATCCGTCGTTTGCATCGGATCCACCAGCGAAAGCATCATCAGACAATGCATCGGCAACGGTAATGAATGGTGCCCAGCTAACCCCCGGTGTCGACTGATAGGTAAGCACATCATATACAGCCACCAATGCCTGAAATGCCTGTTCTTCGGTCTGGTAGAAGTTTGATGTCACTTCCTGATCCAATGGTTGGAGATCGAGGAAGTCTTCACTGCACCCATTAATAAAAAACAGAAGGAGCAGCAATTTTATCGTTATAATTATTGTTTTGTTCATCAGCTTATGGTTTTAAATGTTCCTGTTTCCATCACATCAAAATGCAATTGAAGTTCCCAGTCTGAATGTCCTGGCCTGCGGATATACACCCCTGTCAATTCCAATATCGAAAGAGCTCATGGCACCGATTTCCGGGTCTGTCCCGGTATAGTTTGTCAGTGTAACAAGATTTTCGGCCGAGATATATATGCGCCAGGAGTTTGCTCTGATCCTGCTGGTTATGTTGGCAGGGACTGAATATCCGATCTGTATGTTTTTCAGTCGGAGGAAAGAACCATCCTCAATATAGAGGTCAGATATCCTGTCGTTGTTATTGGTATCTATCCACGTATAGCGGGGCACTGTATTGGACGTACCCTCACCGGTCCATCTGTCGAGAATAGCCGTGGTTCGGTTTGTGAACCGAAGGTCGCGCCGTTGCATCCCATTAAAAATATCATTTCCGTATGTCCCAATGATCAGCATACCAAAGTCAAACTGCCGGTATTCGATGCTGGCATCGAACCCAAAGGTCCAGTCAGGCGTCGGACTGCCAATCATGGTGCGGTCATCTGCATTGATCACGCCATCGCCATTCACGTCAACAAAACGCACATCTCCAGGTCTTGCATTTGGTTGCAGCATTCGTCCTTCACTGTTAACGTGCCGGTATACATCTTCCATCGTCTGGAATATGCCATCGGTTTTATACCCCCAGAAATAAGCAATTGGTAGTCCCAGTTCGGTTCGGGTTACCATACCAGCAACAGCCCATGTGGCACCAGGCAGCACGCCCTCTTCGTTTCCGATCTTTGTCATTCTGTTGCGGTTATATGCCGCATTCAGTCCTAAAGAATAGCTCAGATCCCGCTCATAATGCCGCCAGTTGAGTGAAAGCTCCACCCCCCTGTTCTCGACACTTCCAACATTAGCCACCGGTGGGTCATTACCCACATGTGCAGGAATTGGGATTGTCTCGAGCAGTCCCCTGGTTGTTTTGATGTAATAATCGATTGTTCCTGTAAGCCGGTTATCAAAAGCTCCAAAATCCAATGCGATATCAATTTGTTCTGACTCTTCCCATCGTATGTCAGCATTTTCTATAAAGGAGGGAGAGGCACCAAAGGCCCTTCCTGCGCCAAAAATATAGCCCCTGCTTTTATTTATTGTAGATATAAACTGGTAGTTGCCAATGTTTTCATTACCGTTGATACCCCATGAATCGCGCAGCTTGATGATATCAACTGGTCCGAGGTCGGGAAAGAAATTCTCTTCACTAATGATCCACAGTGCTCCAAAGGAGGGGAAGAGTCCGTACCGGTTATTGGCCCCGAACTTTGACGATCCATCCCTTCTCAGGGTGGCATTGAATGCATACCTGCTTTGATAGTCATACAGGACTCTTCCAAACTGCGACAGCAGAGAATTATGCAATGCACCTCCATAGGCTGTCCACACGGTATCGGTGGCCATATTCAGATACACATGGTTGGGATCGTGGATGGGCACTTTGGCATTAAAGCCCGAGAGGTCTTCGAAGTTGTATTTGCTTGCCGATACCCCTGCCAACGCAGAGATGTTATGGTCACCTATTTCCCTCGCCCATGACAGTGTATTTTCCCATTGCCATGTATAGTGTCTGTGCATGGATTTTGACACGTTGGTTTTTTCAGTA
>PWKN01000247.1 GCA_003559735.1 Bacteroidales bacterium
GGAAGTGGTCGCATCTTACTGGAGGACTGTACATACAAGCAGCGGGACTGCCCGGAAGTGATCGCATCTTACTGGAGGACTGTACATACAAGCAGCGGGACTTCCAAATGATCAGTGTTGCAGCACTTCCTGTACCCCCGGAATGGATACGGTAAAAACACTGCCCTTGCCAGGGGTGCTATCGAGTGAGATCTCACCACCCATCAGTTGTACAAGCCGCTGTGCAATGGTCAGTCCGAAGCCCATCCCTCCGTATTGCCTTGTATTGCCTGAGCTCAGTTGTGTAAACAGTGAAAAGACCGAAGCCTGGTCTTCCTCCTTAATGCCGATGCCGGTGTCGATCACCTGGACAAGCAAGGTATAGCGCCTTGAAGAAAGCTGCATCTCATCAAAAGCCATTGTCTTCCCATCATCTTCATTTTCAGGAATGGCATCGGCACGAATTTTTACATACCCCTCATTGGTAAACTTAATTGCATTCCCGGTAAGGCTCAGCAGGATCTGTTGCAGGCGTCCCTTGTCGAGAAGAAAGTTCTTTTGTGCGGCGGGTGTCACCTCCGATTCCAGTTTCAGTTTTTTCTCCTGCAACCTGGGCGCAGATATGTTCTTAATTACCCCGAACACCCTGTCAATTTGCGTCGACACAGGCTTCAGGCTTATGATCCCCGCTTCGGCCTTAGAATAGTCGATCAGGTCGTTTATGAGGGTAAGCAGTGCCCTGCTGCTTTTTAATATGATTTCCATATTCTCTTTTGAATCTTCATCGGGCAGGTCGTCAAGGATGATCTCACTGAATCCGATGATGGCCGTCAGTGGTGTCCGCAGCTCATGGCTCATATTGGAAAGGAACTCCGACTTCGCCCGGTTGGCAACTTCAGCCCGTTCAACTGCCTCTATCAGACTGTATTCATACCGCATACGCACCAGGCTGCCGGCCATAATGTCGCCGCACAGTTTCAGCAACGCGATCTCATCATCATTCCACGCTCTTTTTTTCCGCACCGAGTCAAATCCGGCAAAGCCGACAAACTGTTTGCCATAGTGCATCGGAACCACAATAAGGCTTTGTATGCCCTGAGGTTCCAGAATATTTTTCTCATCTGCATACAAAGGAGTATCAGGAAGGTCTTTCACCGAAGGGATGTAGATGTGCTGGTTGTTCATCAGCAGCTTGCGCCACCTGGGTGTTGCCTGTTCAAAGGGGATGTGCTGCAGGTTCTCCCTTTCTTCGTCTATCCCCTCGGCACACCATTCGTGCGAATTATTAACCTCATCGTTTTTGTCATCATACAAAAAAAGATATGTTCTGTCCACCCCCGTAAATTCGCCCAGCATTTTCAACACCATATTGATCGACGCATCTGTTTGTTCAGAGTCAGACTGGATCAGTTTTTCAGAGATACTGACCACAAGCATGTAGAGCTTGTTCATTTCTCTGGTTTTGTCGTGCAGCGTCTGGGTTTCCTCCGTCTTCATAAAATAAAAACGTGTGGAGATGATAAATCCGAACACAAGGATGGCAAAAGAGAGGAACAGCGGACTCAGATCGAGGGTTGTTACGTTCAGGTTATACAAGATACTGAAGACGGTAGGCATGGCGATGCCAGCCAGTAGAAAGAACTGTCCGATCCGCTCTCTTTGCCGTCCAAGGGCCATGAATATCAGCACGGCCGCCAATACCACCAGTCCGTATGAGTAGACAGAATGCACAATAAACCACAGTCCCGGAACAAAATAGCTGATCATCCGGTCGTGAAACAACTCCTTCAGCACCACATCAGACCAAAACAATCCGTGCATTTCGTTGGAGATCATCAAAACAAGCGAAACAGCAGGTATGGTCCATATGATCCAGGGTTTTTTCCGGAGTGTCGCGGCCCAGGGATTATTAGCATAATCCAGTGCAAAATAGACCATAAACACCGGAAGGGTAATAATCCCAAGAAAAGCTGCCTTTACCAGGATCGTACTGTACGATAGCGGCGCCAGGAGCCATAGTCCGCTAAAAAGAGACCATATTCCCGAAGAGACCAACGCAGGCAAAAACCAGAGGAACTCTTTCCTGGTGTCGATTTTATGAAGTTGTATGGCCAGCACGAGCGATATTACCGCACTTAAAAACGCCATGGAAATATATAATTCCATATATAACCGTAATTTCGTATGGTGTTAAACAAACAACGCAAGATAGAAAAAATTTTTTACCTTCGGCATATATTTATGTTTTCATAACTCTTTGATATGGAGAAAAAATTTGCCCTCATAGGTGCTGCCGGCTACATTGCCCCCCGCCATATGCGAGCCATCAAAGATACGGGCAGTGACCTCGTTTGTGCACTCGACCCTTATGATGGTGTTGGGATCATTGACAGTTACTTTCCAGACGCCGACTTTTTCACTGAGCCCGAGCGTTTCGACCGGCATCTCGACAAGTTGCGGCGCAAGGGAGATGCAAAGGTTGATTTTGTGAGCATCTGTTCGCCCAATTACCTTCACGATGCACACATCAGGATGGCGGTGCGCAACGATG
The DNA here is from genome assembly GCA_003559735.1 of Bacteroidales bacterium. Classification (GTDB taxonomy): domain Bacteria; phylum Bacteroidota; class Bacteroidia; order Bacteroidales; family UBA7960; genus PUPG01. Next base: position 2,531 of record PWKN01000247.1, read on the forward strand.
CCCACGCCATATGTGAGAAGCCCATAGTGCTCAATCCGTGGAACCTTGATTCGCTGTGCGAACTGGAGCAGGAGACGGGCAAAAACATATACACCATCCTTCAGTTGCGTCTGCACCCCTCCATACAGCGCCTGAAACAACAGATCGACAGCGGTCAGTCCGGCAAGGTGTATGACGTTGATCTGACCTATGTTACCAGTCGCGGAAAATGGTATTTTTTCTCCTGGAAGGGCGACATACAAAAGTCGGGCGGCGTTGCCACCAACATTGGCATCCATTTTTTCGATATGTTGGGATGGATCTTCGGGCGGTGCACCGGACTGGAGGTAAAGGAAAACCGTCCGGAACGATCAGCCGGATATCTTGAGTTTGAAAGGGCCCGGGTAAACTGGTTTTTGAGTGTTGATGAGAACGATCTGCCCCCCAGGGCTGCTGAAGCGGGCAAACGCACCTACCGGAGCATTGCCCTTGAAGGAGAAGAGGTTGAGTTCAGCGATGGATTTACCGACCTGCACACCCAAAGCTACCGGGAAATCCTTTCCGGCAAGGGGTTTCGTGTAGAAACGGCCAGGCCAAGCGTTGAAATTGCACAGCGCATCAGGACCGGTGCTTCGTTTTAAAAGGCCCTGATGCGTAATAATGTGCCACTGGCTCCCGATGCCTTGCACCAGGGGCCGCGTTAAAAAACGGAACACTGTACCGGCGGCGGGTAATGACCGGCGGACGGGACCGCATAAAAAAACGGAAGAC
>PWKN01000201.1 GCA_003559735.1 Bacteroidales bacterium
TCTTCATGAACCGCCGCACTGATACCGGTGCTTTTGTAGAAAAGTATTCACCCACTTTGTTTTACGCCCTCATGGCCAGAGCCGCGACCCCTGAGCAGGCAGAAAGGATGGTGAACGGGTACTTTTACAACGAGGAACATTTATGGGGAGACTACATCATGCCATCCATATCGAGAAGTGACCCTGCTTTCCCCGAACAAAGTTACTGGCGTGGCGCCATCTGGGCGCCCATGAACTTCCTGGCCTATTTGTCAATGCGTGAATATCCCAATTTAATCCAGGCAAGAAAAGACCTCTCTGAAAAATCACTCAGCCTCTTTGTCAACGAGTGGAACCGGATGGGATACATCTCTGAGAATTATTCCGCATTTGACGGCACCGGCGACGACCCCCGGATCAACAGCCACCCGTTCTATTCATGGGGCGCCCTGCTGGGCGTCATTTCATTCATTGAAGAGGGCATGATGCCCGCACCGGAAAGGAGCCTGTCAGGTTATTAAAGCCTGACAGGTTGTTATTTAAAAATAAAAAAACCGATATGTGTAAACAAGTAAGTGTTATTCTTGCCGCAACCTGCCTTTTGATGAGCCAGGTCAATGTGTTTGCATCACCAACGGCTCAGGGTGATCATGCTACGCAAATTGTCTATTTGTCCGGAACCGACGCCGCCAATACTGTCGACTGGGAGTTTTATTGTACACATGGGCGTAACAGTGGTGTATGGACGACCATCCCCGTGCCCTCCAACTGGGAACTGCATGGTTTTGGCACCTATAACTACGGTCACGATCACCGGAATGAGCAGATTTACCTGGGGAAGGAAAAGGGTTTATACAGGCATGAATTCGATGTGCCGGAGGCGTGGCGTGAAAAAGTTGTGCACATCGTCTTTGATGGGTCCATGACCGATACAAGGGTGCAGATCAACGGACAGCAGGCCGGACCAGTGCACCAGGGAGCGTTTTATCGTTTCCGGTACGATATTTCCGGGCTGTTGATCTATGGTGATACCAACCTGCTGGAGGTCGAAGTAGCAAAGCACTCAGATGATGCGTCAGTCAACAGGGCGGAGCGGCAGGCCGATTATTGGATTTTTGGCGGGATATTCAGGCCTGTCTATCTTGAGATAATGCCTGCCGTGCACATCACACGTGCCGCTATTGATGCGAAGGGGGATGGGTCATTTCGGGTACTGGCAGAGATGAACCAGTTGCCGGAAGGGGGTGCTCTGGCCGTGGAACTGTTTGACCTTGAAGGCAACCAGGTGGGCGACCTGTTCAGACAGGTTGTTCCACAAAATCAAACTTCTGTATGGCTATCCGGGTCTTTCGAAGGCATCAATGCCTGGAATCCGGAATGGCCAAATCTGTATGACATGAGAGTTATCCTGTCTGTTGGGGATGTCATTGTTCATGAGGTCACAGAAAGAATTGGATTTCGCACGGTTGAACTAAGGGAACATGACGGCTTTTATGTCAACAATGAAAGGGTGGTATTCAAGGGTGTGAACCGTCATTCTTTCTGGCCTGTGACAGGGCGTGCCCTGAGTGAGGAGAATCATCTGCAGGACATCCTTCTGATGAAAGAAATGAATATGAATGCAGTACGCATGTCGCATTATCCGCCCGACAAGCGCTTTCTGGAGTTGTGTGACTCACTGGGTTTGTTTGTAATCAACGAGCTGGCAGGGTGGCAGCAGGGCTATGACACCATTATTGGTCCAAGACTGATCAGGCATATGTTTTTGCGTGATGAAAACCATCCAAGCATTGTGATCTGGGCAAATGGCAATGAAGGTGGTTGGGAGTTTGAAAATGAGGAAACCTACCATAAATATGATATTCAGCAACGAACCGTGATCTATCCCTGGCTGCTGCGCAACAAGGTTGACGTACATCATTATCCTTCGTTGAATTTTGGGATAGCCAGGTATAACAACGGGAATGACCCGTTTATGCCAACCGAGTTTTTGCACGGACTGTATGATGGGGGCCATGGTGCCGGACTGGAAGATTTCTGGGGGCACTACCAGTCTTCGCCATTGCATGCCGGAGGGTTTTTATGGGTATTTTCTGATGAGGCAGTATTGCGTACCGACATGGAAGGAAGGGTATACGACAGCGACCGTGACCACGCCCCTGATGGTATATTGGGTCCATACCGGGAAAAAGGCGGAAGCTTTTATACCATCAGGGAAATCTGGTCGCCCGTGCAGGTTGCGCCGGTAACGATCAACCCATCATGGAATGGCAGGCTCTTTTTGAAAAACCGGTTTATCTATACCAACCTGAACCAGTGTCGCTTCAGCTGGCAGGCCATCAAAACCGGGTTTGGCCATGAAGGTGATGCGGTGTTGGCCGCGGGGATTGCCGTGGCTCCTGATGCCATACCAGGCGAAACCGCTGCCATCCATATCGATACAGATGGCGCACTGGAAAATGCAGACTTGTTTCTGTTCACTGCCTTTGACCATCACGGCAATGAACTATTTACATGGAGTTGGCCAGTGGTGCAGACCTGGGAAAAGGCCGGTATGATATTGTCGGCATTGCCCGAAACAAATGCAACGGCAATTGTTGTGACAGAAAATGAAACCACTGTTCGCGCTGTTGCAGGAGAAATTGATATCTCTTTTTCAAAAACAGATGGGTCGCTTCTCTCTGTCAGGAATGCCAGTGGAGTGGTCTCATTTACCGGCGGAAGGGTTGTGGGTGCTGACATTCCTGTAACCGGCACACGGTGGGAAATGGACGAAGAAGGCTCGTTATTGTTTATCGCATCAACTGATCTGCCTTCACGTGAGATCATATGGAGACTCACAAACACCGGGTTGCTGAGGCTTGAGGCCGACCTGCTGAATCAGTTGAGGGGTGGTTTCGACTTACTTGGGATAACTTTTGATTTCCCGGAAGAGAAATGTACCGGGGTCACATGGATGGGCCGGGGGCCATACCGGGTCTGGAAAAACCGGATCAAGGGGACCACTTTTGGGGTCTGGGAAAAAGCTTACAACAATACCGTTACCGGTGAGAGCTTCAATGAGCTGATATATCCAGAGTTTAAGGGATACCATGCCAACTTGTACTGGGCAGTGCTTGAAACAACAGAAACGCCCATCACCATCGTATCAGAAACACCCAACCTGTTTTTCCATCTATTTACGCCACAAAGGCCGAAACATGTGCTGGGAGGCACCTATCCTCCTTTCCCTGAGGGCAATATCTCCTTTCTCTATGAAATACCTGCCATCGGCACCAAGTTTAA
>PWKN01000198.1 GCA_003559735.1 Bacteroidales bacterium
CATACAGGAAATTAAGGTAGAAACCAGGCAGCTCGACAGCATAATCCCGGAAGACATTAAGGTCGATTTCATAAAGATTGACGTGGAAGGCGCAGAACACCTTGTACTTAAAGGCGGTAAAAAAACAATTCAACGTTGTCGTCCGATAATTATATTCGAATTCGGACTTGGAGCATCAGATTATTACCAGACGAGCTCTTCAGAACTGTACGATTTCCTGGTGAACGAAACCGGCTTGCGCATATCGTTGTTGCAGGGGTTTTTGCAAGACAATGGTGTATTATCTGCCAGCGAATTCCAGGCAATCTACCAGGAAAACAAAGAGTATTATTTCATTGCCCATCCATAATACATATAATTTGTTATATAATTAATATTATGTTAAATTGCTTGTATTTAAATACGGGGGATATGTTGATATATCCCCCGTATTTAGTTTCTGTCCATAAATTCAATTGTCTGCAGGATAATGTCCGGGTTCAAGGCTTGCGCAGAAACCGGATGGCAGAGACAGACACTATGTTTTATTCTTCTTCCATTGTTCCGAAATGTTTTTCATAGATATCCTGAATCTCCTCAAATTTGTCCGGCTGATTTGTGCGCAGATACAGCTCTACCAGTGAGATCACCACTGTGCGGTAGTTCGGGTCATCCTCATCGATCATATCTTTTGCACGCTCCAGGTAAGGCTGTCCTTCAAGCCATGCCTTCCTGACTTCTTTTTCGTCTTCTTCATACTGGGCAAAGTCTTGTGTTTCCCTTAGCCTGTCCTCTGCTTCTTCGAAAAGGCCCAGTCCTTTATTGAAATATAACGCTCCTAAATTATACACCGCATCAAAATAGTCCGGATCCAGTTCAATGGCTTTTTCATAAGCCTTAACCGCCTCTTCAAATGCAAATTCCCTGTCTTCTTTTGCATACAGTGTGTCTTGTGCCATTCTGTCATAGTTCGCCACAAAAGCAAAATACAGTCCGGGATTTTCCGGGTCTCTTTCAATGGCAAGGTTCAGCACCCGGCTTGCCTCCTCTATGTTCCCGGTAAATATATGGATGTTTGCTTCTGTAAATATCAGGTCAAGGTTTTCAGGGTAGCGTTCACGTCCTTCCTGTATAAATTCCGTTCCCTGCAGGGTATCTCCGATATGCATCGATACATTGGCCAGGGAAGAATAGACATAGGGTTGGTCATATTCCATATCCTTCAGTTGTTTATACATATCGATGGCGCGTTCAAATTCGTGACCGAGTTCGGCAGACAATGCTGCATTGTACAATGTTGTTGTATCAACTGTCTCAAAAGTCAGATTGATCTCGTAGGCCCGCAGGAAGTAGTCGCTCGCAGCACCCCACTCCTCCCGGCCGTATGCTTCAACACCTTCGTTAAAGATCAGCTCGGACATAAGGAGTTTTCCCTGCTGGATTTCCAGCATAAATTCATCATCCTTATCCAGTTCTATGGCTTTTGTTAGAGCCGCATCAGCTTTATCCACGGGATTATCGACAAGTTCACGGTATTCGGGTTCTTCGGTCAGGGCAATTTCCATATAAAGTTGTGCCTTTAGAACCCAAATTTCGGCCTCTTCAAATACCTCTTCATATTCCATGGCAGCTTCAAGATGTTCTTTTGCATCAGCAAGATTGCCACGGTTGAGTTGTCGTCCGGCGCGACGCAGATCCCTGCCCTGTGCCTGGGCAATGGAGGCGCTGATCATAATAAATATCAATAAAAATACAATGCGTTTCATCGGGTTTGTTTTTTGTTCAACAATTAGTGAGTATTACAACTGTTTAAGCATCACAATAATAAAATACAAAACTAAAACAATTTTATCTATCATACAAACAATCGAATAAAATCACGACTCATCTTGTTCTTTAGCATCATTATCCAAAATCTTGCCGTTTTCTAAATTATTGCCGTTGAGGGCCTTTTCCTGAACCTTTGTAACGGCGGCTATTTTGTCGCTGTTTTTCAGGGTGATCAGCCGCACACCCTGCGTGGCACGCCCCATTTCACGAAGGTCAGAAACCGGCAAACGGATGGCAATGCCAGACTTGTTGATGATCATCAGCTGGTCATTATCCTGTACGTTCACCAGGGCGATCAGCTGACCTGTTTTGGGTGTCACATTCAGGGTTTTTACCCCCTTCCCTCCCCTGTTTGTAATACGGTAACCATCAAGCACTGAGCGCTTACCATATCCTTTTTCACTGACAACCAAAACACTGCTCATGGGATCCTCAACACAAACCATGCCAATTACCCGGTCATCCGGTCCGGATAAAGTGATCCCCTTTACACCTGATGCACCTCTGCCCATTGCCCGGACTGTGTTTTCTTTAAAGCGAATGGCCTTGCCGCTCCTTAACCCGATTAGGATCTCATTCTCACCATTTGTCAGCGAAGCCTGTATCAACTCATCACCTTCCCTGATGTTGATGGCAATGATCCCATTGGCCCGCGGTCTGCTGTAAGCTGACAAACTGGTTTTTTTAATCACCCCTTTTTTGGTACACATCATTATAAACTGCTTGTTCGTGTACTCTGTATCGGTCAGGTCCTTTACATTAACAATGGCTTTGATCTTGTCATCCTGCGGAATATTGATCAGGTTTTGAATGGCGCGCCCTTTCGAAGTTTTTGTCCCTTCGGGAATTTCAAAAACCCTCATCCAGAAACATTTCCCTTTTTCAGTAAAAAACAATAAGTAGTTATGGTTGGACGCGATAAAAAGGTGCTCCACAAAGTCATCGTCACGCGTAACAGACCCTTTGCTGCCTGTCCCCCCCCTGCTTTGTGTACGGTATTCGGCCAGGAGTGTCCGCTTGATGTAACCAAGGTGCGAGATGGTGATAACCACATCTTCATCAGGAATGGTATCTTCAATACGGAAATCATTGGCTGTATATTCGATATTTGACCGTGTTTTGTCGCCAAATTTCTCTTTTATCTCCAGCAATTCATCTTTGATGATACTCATTCTCAAAGAGATATCGGCCAAAACCGATTTGTAATATTCAATTTTCCGGAGCAGTTCCTGGTACTCCTGCTCGATCTTTTCCCGCTCCAATCCTGTAAGTCGCTGCAGGCGCATATCCAGAATTGCCTTTGCCTGAACTTCGGTAAGGGCAAATTTTTCCATCAGACCGGTTTTTGCAACATCGGGTGTTTGTGATGCCCTGATCAACGCGATCACTTCATCAATGTGATCAAGCGCAATGAGGAGTCCCTCGAGTATGTGTGCCCGTTTTTCGGCCTCACGCAACTCATACTCTGTCCGCCGGGTCACCACATCATGGCGATGGTCAACATAATGCCTGATCAGGTCTTTCAGGTTCAGCAACATGGGCCGTCCGTTTACCAGCGCAATATTGTTTACATTAAAGGCCGTTTGCAATGCGGTATGCTGATACAGCAGGTTCAGTACCACATTCGGCACTGCATCCCGCCGCAGCTCATAAACAATACGTAATCCCTCGCGATCTGATTCATCCCGTATGTCGGTGATCCCATCAATCTTTTTGTCATTGACAAGATCAGCGGTCCGTTTGATCATTTCGGCCTTATTCACCTGGTAAGGGATTGAGGTGGCAATAATGGCTTCCTTTCCGTTCTCAAGTGTGTCAAAGCTTGCCTCACCCCTCATCACCACTTTTCCCCTGCCGGTATGATATGCATCTTTCACCCCTTCATGCCCATATATCAGTCCGCCGGTTGGAAAGTCAGGTGCCTTGATATGCTTCATCAGCCCATCAATGTCTATATCATTGTCATCGATGTATGCAACTATTCCATCCACTACTTCACCCAGGTTGTGCGGTGGCATATTGGTGGCCATCCCCACGGCAATACCTGATGAACCGTTAACGATAAGGCTTGGAAATTTTGCAGGCATCACAGTCGGTTCCTTGAGGGTATCATCGAAGTTGAGCTGAAAGTCGACCGTTTCTTTATCGATGTCTGCCAGCAGCTGTTCAGCTATTTTCTGCATCCTTGCCTCGGTATATCTCATGGCTGCGGGACTGTCACCATCTATACTGCCAAAATTTCCTTGTCCGTCTACGAGTGGATACCGCATTGACCAATCCTGTGCCATCCGCACCATGGCGTCATAGACTGAGCTGTCGCCATGCGGATGATATTTACCCAACACCTCCCCTACAATTCTGGCAGATTTTTTGTAGGGTCTGTTACTGAAGACGCCAAGTTCATACATTCCGAAAAGCACCCTGCGGTGCACCGGTTTGAGTCCATCGCGCACATCAGGCAATGCCCGGGAAACGATCACAGACATGGCATAATCGATGTATGCCGATTTCATTTGTTCTTCAATATCGACCTTGGTAATCTTTGCTAGTGACATTCTGAAAATCAATAATTTTAAGCGATAAACATGGAGAATAAAAACACACGAAAATACGCATTTTTTCCTTACCGGGATTCATCATTTTTCACTGTTTATCAACTATTTTCCAACAATTGCAGTTAATTATTGTTAATAATATTCAACCAATACTTTCATTTTGATTAATATTGTAGCGTAATTCTTTTTTGACAATTTTTTTAAGGAACAATAATATATGGAAGCAAAATTTTCACCGGTCGTTAAAGATGTGATAACCTATAGTCGCGAGGAGGCACTTCGTAATGGAAACGACTACATAGGCATAGAGCATTTTTTGCTGGGGTTGATTCGTGAAGGGGAAAATATGGCTGTCCGGGTTTTGAACCAACTGGGCATAGACCTTTTACAGATCAAAAAAACAATAGAAAAAACGATCAAGGGACAATCACCGAAAAACCGCAACCTCGAAAATATTCCGCTGGTAAAACAGGCAGAGCGTGTATTAAAGATCACTTATCTTGAAGCAAAGCTTTTCAACAGTGACCTGATCGGTGCGGAGCATTTATTGTTATCGATATTAAAAGACAATGACAACCTTGCCACCAGGTTACTCAACCACCATGGCATAGACTACCAGCTGATCAAGGATGAGGTTCGCTCCATTCAGCGCAGATACAAGGAGGACAAACCACCGGAGGACATCCGTGATGAGTTGTCGCCCAGCGAGGAGGATGAAACCTCTGAGGGTGGTGGTTTTGGCGGATCGATGAAAAAAAGTGGTGAAAAATCGAATACGCCTGTCCTTGATAACTTCGGACGGGATCTGACCCGTGCAGCGGAGGAGGATCGCCTTGACCCGGTCGTGGGGAGGGAGCGTGAACTGGAACGCATTGCGCAGATCCTTTCCCGGCGCAAGAAAAACAACCCGATTCTCATCGGTGAGCCCGGTGTTGGTAAGTCTGCCATTGCAGAAGGTCTGGCGTTGCGTATCATTCACCGCAAGGTGAGCAGGGCATTGTTCAACAAACGGATCGTAACACTCGACCTTGCATCGCTTGTTGCCGGCACCAAATACAGGGGCCAGTTCGAAGAACGCATGAAGGCCCTGCTGAATGAATTGGAAAAAAATCCCAATGTGATCCTGTTTATTGACGAATTGCACACCATAGTTGGTGCCGGTGGAGCTTCAGGATCGCTCGACGCATCAAACATGTTCAAGCCTGCCCTTGCCCGTGGCGAAATACAGTGCATAGGCGCCACCACGATGGATGAATACCGACAGCATATAGAAAAAGATGGCGCCCTGGAACGCCGCTTCCAGAAAATCATTATTGACCCGACCACCACGGAGGAGACCATAGAGATACTCAACAACATCAAATCAAAATATGAGGACCATCACCTGGTATCTTATGCCGAAGATGCCATTGAAGCCTGTGTTTATCTGACCGACCGGTATGTGAGCGACCGGTATCTGCCCGACAAGGCCATCGATGCATTGGATGAAGCCGGATCGCGTGTGCACATCACCAATATCCGTGTGCCGGAAGCGATCATTAATATTGAGGGAGCGATTGACAGGGTACGTGGCGAAAAGACCAATGCCATCAAAAGCCAGAAATACGAACAGGCGGCCAAATTCCGCGACCAGGAGAGGGGACTGATGGACCAGCTTGAATCAGAAAAACGCAAATGGGAACAAGATTCGCAGCTTCATCGCGAAGAAGTCACTGAGCAGAATGTTTCTGAAGTGGTGTCGATGATGACGGGGGTCCCTGTTCAGCGTATTGCACTGAACGAAAGTGAGCGCCTCATCAGCATGGAAAAGGATCTGGAGAAAAGTGTTGTTGGCCAGTCTGATGCCATTCGTAAGATCGTTAAAAGCATTCGCAGGAACCGTGCCGGACTGAAAGACCCTTCCAAGCCGATCGGTTCATTCATCTTTCTTGGACCCACCGGTGTGGGAAAAACCCACCTGGCCAAGGTACTCTCCCATCATTTGTTCGACTCTGATGATGCCATCATCCGGATCGACATGAGCGAATACATGGAGAAGTTTGCCGTGAGCAGGCTTGTGGGGGCGCCCCCGGGGTATGTCGGTTATGAAGAAGGGGGACAGTTGACGGAAAAGGTAAGGAGAAAGCCTTATTCGGTATTGCTGCTGGACGAGATAGAGAAGGCCCACCCTGATGTATTTCACCTGCTGCTGCAAATGCTGGATGACGGCCAGCTGACTGACAGCCTTGGCCGCAGGGTTGATTTCAAGAACACCATCATCATCATGACCTCCAATATCGGCTCCAGACAGCTTAAGGACTTCGGCATGGGTGTGGGATTCAACACTCCGGCACGCCAGGCCGCATCGAAGGAATACACACAAAGTGTTATCGAAAACGCTTTAAAGAAGACATTTGCACCTGAGTTTCTGAACCGCGTAGATGATGTGGTCATTTTTGATGCGCTGCTGAAAGAGCATATATTCAGCATCATTGATATCGAGCTGAAGAAATTGTTCAAGCGCATCGATGACCTGGGTTATCAGATCAAGCTTACCACCAGTGCAAAGGAGTTTATTGCAGAAAAAGGCTGGGATCCTTCATTTGGTGCAAGGCCATTGAAGCGTGCGATACAGAAATACCTTGAAGACCCGCTCGCTGAAGAGATCATCCGAAGCAAAATATCGGCTGGTGATACCATACAGGTAGATTACAAGAAGGATAAGAAAGAGGTTTCCATCAAGATCATACCCGCCCGCGACAAGAAGCCTGGAACTGTCAGGAAAGGGGTTGAATAAATGGAATGTACAAACAAACCCACCGAAAAGACGGTGGGTTTGCCATTATATTAATAAGAGTAGGTGTTGTCTTCGATCAGTTTTGCTGCTATACGCCGGCGCGCCTCTTTTACATTGATCCCATTGATGGTTGTCAGTACAGACAGTGCCCGGCTCAACGCATCGGCTTCATCGCCATCTGCAATTGAATAGACCGCATCGGTTGCCCACTTCCTGACTTTCCCGGCTGCATCGAAGACATAAACATCGAGTATATCCTTATACAATGAGCCGGCATCTCCCTTGAGCGTTTCAATTTTCTCCACCCTCAAGGCAAGTGATTCGGAGATATATATTTCGGTGATGATGTCGGCAATATTGTTGAGCACCTCCTGTTCCCTGACAAGCTTTCGGCCAAATGTATTGGTGGCGGCATGAATGGCAAGCATGGCACATTTTTTCATGTTTTTGATGTACCGCTGCTTTTCCTGATAAAAGCTTTCATTGCCGCTTTTCCCGTCGGTTATGCCGTTCAATTGCTCAATCAGTTGTCCGGCCTGCCCAAAAAGATCATAATCCCCTTTTTGTGCACGCTTCAATGCAGTGTCGGTGATCAGCAACCGGTTGATCTCATTGGTCCCTTCAAATATCCTGTTAATGCGTGAATCACGGTACCCTCTCTCTACATTCATCTCTGCTGAATACCCCATACCGCCATGGATCTGTACAGCCTCATCAACAATATAATCGAGCACCTCAGAACCATAAACCTTAAGTATGGCATCTTCCACGGCATAATGGCTGATCGCCTCAATGGCAGCACGTCCCTCATCACAGGCTTCCTTTTGTTTCAGCTTTTCCATCAGCACGTCGATGTCTTTGCTTACCCGGTAAATGGCCGACTCATGGGCAAAGATGCGGATCACCATCTCGGCCAGTTTATGTTGGATGGCACCAAAGCTGGAGATCAGCGTCCCAAATTGCTTCCTTTCGTTGGCATATTTCACAGAATCGGTAATGGCCATCTTGGCTGCACCAATGACGTTCGCACCCAGCTTCATTCTGCCCATATGCAGAATGCTCAGTGCGATACGAAAGCCCTCTCCCCTTTCACCAAGCAGATTTTCGACAGGTACCTGCACATCATTATAGTAGATCTGTGCGGTCGATGACCCTTTAATGCCCATTTTGTGTTCATCCGGACCGATGACGACACCTGGCGAGTTGGTATCAACAATAAATGCACTCATTATCCGGTCATTGTCGATCTTTGCAAAAACCACCTGGGTGTCGCAGAAACCGGCATTTGTAATCCACATCTTTTGTCCGTTGAGGATATAGTGTTTCCCGTCATCTGACAATATGGCATTGGATTTTCCAGAATTGGCATCACTGCCCGCACCTGGTTCGGTGAGGCAATACGCCCCGAGCAGCTCACCCGTTGCCAGCTGTGAGACATATTTTTCCCGCTGTTGATCATTGCCGTAATACATGATCGGCAAAGTACCGATCCCGCAATGCGCCATAAAGGCAACAGAGAAGGAATAGCCGGCCCCGATGGTTTCTGCAGCAAGCATTTGTGTTACAAACGACTGGCCAAATCCGCCATACTCCTCGGGAAGCGAAATACCCATCAGTCCGAGTTCACCCGCCTTCTTCAGCAGTTCCTTCATCAGCTCCCTGTCTCCCTGATCCAGCTTATCAAGGTTCGGGTAAACCTCAGCCTCCAGAAAGTCCTTACAAGTCTGGGCAATCATTTGTTGCTCCTCATCAAACTCTTCGGGTACAAACACATCTTTTGCCTCTACCTCTCTGACAAGAAATTCTCCGCTTTTCAGGTATTCTTTTTGTTCCATAGTTCGTTCGGGTTTAAAATGATTAACTGCCCAAAGCCAGGGCAATAATTTCAGCAATGTCGTAATTTTTTACTTCTTCCTCACGGTTTTTGTATTTAATACCGTCGGTAATCATGATCATACAGAACGGACATGCGGTGGCAATAATGCCCGGATTTGTTTCGAGTGCCTCTTCCGTGCGCTCGATAAACACTTCCTTATCGCCTTTCTCAGCTTCTTTGAACATTTGGCCACCCCCGGCACCGCAGCAAAAGGCATAATGCCTGTTTCTTTTCATTTCGATCAGTTCCCCGGCCAGCAGGTTCAATATGTTGCGTGGCGGTTCGGTAATGTCATTCGCCCTGGCAAGGTAGCAGGGGTCATGATACGTGATCCGTGCTCCGGCAAACACTGACAGGTCGGGTTTCAGTGTCCCTCTCTCCATGGCATGATCCAGAAACTCAACATAGCTGATCACCTCATATTGTCCGCCAAGGTCTGGATATTCATTTTTGAATACATTGTAGCAATGCGGACAGATGGTTATGATTTTTTTTATACCATATGACTCAAACAATTCGATCAGCTGGAGCGCCTGCATCTGAAAAAGCATTTCATTGCCTGCACGCCGCGCAGGATCACCAGTGCAGGTTTCTTCGGTACCCAAAACCGCATAGCTTGTTTCCAGGCGATTAAGAATGGCTGCAAAAGCACGGCTTACTTTTTTGTACCGGTCATCGAACGCACCGGCACAGCCTACCCAGAATAAAAACTCTGGCTTTTCTCCTTTTTCAGCCATATCGGCCATCAAAGGGACGTTTATCTTGGTTTTTTCTGCCATACATTATGCTATTTTGAGCCTTATAGTTCTTGTTCCGTGTATAACCCGGTTTGGTTGTTTTAACATGCTTGCCGGTCGTGTTCCTGGTTCGGGTACCATTGGCATTGCATATATTGTTGACTCAGCAGGCACTGATTTCTTGTTCATGGCCATATCTATTGTTCCTGGCCTGCCCACTGCATCCGGTCTTCGTGCGAAAACTGCCAGGGTGCGCCATTGTTTTCAATATTTGAAAAAGTGGCATTGATCTCACCCGGTGCCGATGCTTTTTCCATAACAAGGTATCGGCGCATCTCGAGTATAACAGCCAGCGGATCAATATTTACCGGGCACTCCTGCACACAAGCATTACAGGTGGTGCAGGCCCAGAGTTCCTCGTCGGTAACACGGTCAAAAAGTGATTGTCCGTCGTCGTTTTCCTTACCATGCTTCCTGACATATTTACCAAGTTCTTCAATTCTGTCACGCACATCCATCACCACTTTTCTTGGCGACAGTTTTTTGCCTGTCTGACTGGCCGGACAGCTTGATGTGCACCTCCCGCATTCGGTGCAGGTATAGGCATCCATGAGGTGTTTCCATGTAAGGTCGGTGGCATCCTTAGCCCCAAACTGATCCGCTTCCCCCTCCGCAGCAGGATCTTGTTCATTCCCTGGCTGCATATTGAGCATCATCCTGATCTCATCAGTGATCGCAGGCATGTTGGTCATTTTGCCCATCGGTTCGAGGCTCGAATAGAATACATTGGGAAAGGAAAGAAATATATGAAAGTGCTTTGAGTAAGGGATGTAGTTCAGGAAGATCAGCACCCCCACGATATGGAACCACCATCCGGCCCGTTCAAGATTTACCAGGGCACTGTCTGACAAGCCCGCAAACCAACCATGCATCATATCGCTTACAACAAAGGAGCCCATCTGGGCATAATATGCATGTCCACGCGCCTGTAGCAATCCATCGGCAGCATTCATTATCAGAACCGAACTCATCAGCAATATTTCAGTTACCAGGATAATGTTGGCATCCGAGCGCGGCCATGTGGTCATCTCCCGGTTTAAGAAACGGGGCACCCTGATGATGTTCCTCCTGATCAGAAACACAACACACGCCAAAATCACCAGGAGGGCAAGAATTTCAAAAACGGAGATCAGCAACGGATAGATGTTCCCAAGGAATGAGAGGATCCGGTGTGATCCGATTACTCCGTCTATCAGTATCTCCAGCATTTCAATATTGATAACGATAAACCCCACATAGACAAAAATGTGCAAAATTGCTGAAATGGGTCTGGATGTCATCTTTGACTGGCCAATGGCCACCCATGCCATCTTTTTCCACCTGCGTGGCTTCTGGTCTCTGATGGGTTGTTTTTTCCCCATTTTAATGTTTTGGGCAATACAGCGGACATTTTTCCAGAACAATGTCACGGCAAGGATCAACAGCAGGCTGAATATGAAATTTGCGATCATGGAGAAAGTTTATGGGTTTCGCATTATTTCTCGTTATTATTGTCAGGCTGACCTGGCAGCTTTAAGCGCATCCACCAGTTTTGGCAATATCTTCGATGCGTCCCCCACAATACCGTACTGGGCGGCATCAAAAATGGGGGCATCTTTGTCATTATTGATCGCGACAATATATTTTGAAGCGCTGATCCCCGCAAGGTGCTGAGTGGCGCCTGATATGCCAATGGCAAAATAAAGGTTTGGGGCAATGATCTTCCCTGTCTGCCCGGTGTGTTCCTCGTGTGGCCTCCACCCCTCATCCGAGACTGGCCTGGAGCAAGCGGTTGCCCCATTGAGGAGCTCCGCCAGTTCCTCTATGGGTGCCCAATTGTCGGGCGACTTCATGCCACGGCCGCCGGAAACGACTATTTCGGCATCGGTCAGCAGCAACTGGCCTGTTTGTTTTTCGACGTCTTTCAGTTCAGCCTGTGGGGTCATCCCCTCCAGGTCAACGGTCGCCTGATCAACCTGCACCTCAACCGGATCTTCAACAATATCGAAAGCGTTTTGCGACAGGGTAATGATCCTGGCTTCGGTTGTCAGTTCGAGTGCAGCAAAGGCATTACCGGAAAAAACACGTTTTTTTATGACAAACGGCGAGGTGCTATCGGGTAGTTGTCCCACTCCGCTGGCAATTGCTGCCTTCATGCGGACAGACAAACGGGGTGCCAGTGATTTCCCGGCATTGTTGTGGGCCAGTACCATTACTTTGCCCGACTCACGGGTAAATAGTTCAGAAAGGATCCTGGAATATATGCGTGTATCAAACTGACCTGTTTGTGCTCCCCCTGCAGAGATCACTCTTTTGATCCCATATTTCCCAAGCTGGCTCAATTGATCGTGGTCAACTTCCCCGATAGATACAGCAATGGCCTCATCATTGAGCATCCCGGCAAGTTTTGATGCGTAGGATGCGATCTCAAAGGTAATTTTCTTGAATTTTCCGTCCCAGTTCTCTGTGTATACGATTACTGACATGTTGTGTCTTGTGTTTTGTTTGGATTGAAATGGTTTTATTCGGGCTGTTATTGAGTATGGTCAGATGACCCTTGCTTCATTCTGGAGAATCCTGACCAGTTCTTCCGGATTGTCGGGATCTATGAATGTACAGGCCGGCCTTGGTTTTGGAGGCTCAAATTCCCTGATGGCGGTGAGCGGATCAACGGTGGCAGCGGCAACGATATTTACCGGCTTTTTTCGTGCCATCATAATCCCCCTCATTGCGGCAATCCTTGGTTCTTTGGCAATCCCTTTCTGAACAATGCCAACAAATGGGGTTGGCTGGATGAGCAATTCCTTGCCGCCATCGATCTCCCTGGTCACCTCTGCCCTGCCGCCGGTTATCTGAAGATGTGATATTCCGGAAATTGAGGGATAATCAAGGAACTCAGCAAGCATC
>PWKN01000203.1 GCA_003559735.1 Bacteroidales bacterium
ACCGAGATCAGCGAATTCATCTCCGCCGCATCATACACAATGCCCACAGCCGACAGTCCCGGAATGTGGTTCCGGACCATCTCAAGCAGCCGGTCCAGAGGCGGGTCATCGTGTATGCCATATAGGTTGGCAGGCCGGTTGCCCTCCGTATAAAGCCCCAACCTGACCGGGTCGCTGGCCACGGAAAAAACAATGGGTATCTCTTTCACCTGTTGCACAGTTGCAATAAGCGCAGGAGTGGTTACGGTGATGATCAGATCAGGGTTTTCCCGGACAGCTGCTTCAACAACCTGGGGCAACTGTGCCATGTCTCCCTGCGCAGACCAGATCTTCATAATATAATCATCGCCAGAGCGCAAACCGCTTTCCAGCAAACCTACGCCAATGCCTTCCAGGGCTTTGTCAAGTGCCGGATTTTCTACCAGTCTGACGAGGGCAATCAGCGACAGATCACTTTCCTGTTCATCGAGCAGTGCCTGTATCGTTTGGTTTACCTGCCATTGCCTGCCCAGTTGGGACAGCACTTCGTTGTTCAGACGGAACCTTTCGGGGACGACATTTTCGATGCGGTATGAGGCCGGGTTGGTTCCTTCAAGAATTTCAGCAGCCATTCTGGCAGTGTATTCTCCCACAGTGAAATAGTTGGCACCCAGACCAAAGAGTGCGCCTGACAACGCATCAAGGTGGTCATTCGTAAATACCGGAATGCCGGCCCGGGCAGCTATGCTGATGATGGTGCGGATGGATGACATGGCCACGGTATCACCACCTACCCATATGGCCCCGACACCTCTCCCGGTAAGCGAGCGAACGGCTTCTGATACCTCGTTGGTGTTCAGGGCAATGGCATCAACCAGTTCAACGCCCAACTCTTCACATATCAACCGTGCTTCAAACATACATGCTTCAGAACATTGTTCGCCCGGGTTCCAGACAACACCGACGCGATGCAGCAATGGGTTCAGTTCCCTGGCAAGTATAAAACTTTGTCTTACAGGTTGGAAAGTTCCGATTCCAGACATGTACGGTGGGTGTTCATGTGGTTCGGGACCACTTATGCCTGCCCCAGTACCATAAGGGTCGGTAACTGCACCAAAAACATGCAGCTTTTGTGTTGAACGGTTGGCGTTTGCAAACACTTGCAGGGCAACGGTACTTGAGGTGATCACCATATCATAGGGTCCATTGGCCAGGTCGCGGGCAATGGTCGTTGCCGTGGCATAATCGCCATGTGCGTTGAAGCGCCTTACATTGCTGCCGTCAGGGGCATAAAAGCCCCGCTCCCTTAGTCCGCTGATTACTCCGGCTACATGGGCATCGAGCAATGTGGTGGATGATATCTGCATAATGGCGATCTGAGGCAGTTCATCTGTCCTTTTTGATGTGCGGCCTTGCCGTTGTCCAAAATCTGATACGAGCAAAACAGCAGAGGTCAGCACAATTAAGCTGATTGCTAGCCATAGGTCTTTGAGTAGCTTCATGGTATCCTGTTTTAGCGGCGAGTTTTGGAAGTTGATTGGTGCTATAAGTTAATTGGGGTATGCTTTGCGTTCAACATTCTGCATCGTTGCAAAAGCCATTAAAGAGGATACTGTGCCGGCAGCTTTCGGTGCCTTGCATCTGATCTGGATGATAAGCATGAATGATGGGCTATATTCCTGTCTCAAAGATAATAAAAAGCCATATAAAAAAACATGCTCCTGGCATAATAATACCTGTAAAATGCATTCATTTTGTATGTATTTTTACAAAAATCTATATGTCGAACTTAATGAGTGTCTGTCTCAACGATCCGCTTTCTGCGTTATGCTTGTTTTGAAAACAGCTACCTACAAGAGTTAACTCATAGGTTTTTCAAAACCGCGCAAGCCTTGAACCCGATCATCATCGTTCAGACACTTAACTTTACAGACAGACGCTAATTACACAGAGATGATGAACCGCGTGGCATTTTTTCCGGGAAAATATATTCAGGGGAGGAGAACCATTCTGCAACTGCAAGACCTGATCAGGCAATATGGCAGCAAAGCCATCGTCCTGGCCTCTGCAACAGCACGAACATATATCCCGGAAAAATATTTGCAACCTCCTTTATCGGGGTCTATATGCATACATCAGTTTGGGGGGGAATGCAGCGAAGAAGAGTTGCAGAGAGTCTCAGACTGTATCCTGAAAGAAAGGGCTGATGTATTGGTTGGAATGGGCGGAGGGAAAGTAGTAGATGCAGCGAAGATAGCTGCTGACAGGGCTGGCATTCCGGTGCTTATTGTTCCGACCATTGCATCAACCGATGCTCCCTGCAGCGGATGTGCTGTAACGTATTCACCTGATGGTGTTTTTGAGAGGGTTTATTATCAGCGCTCAAATCCGGCTGTTGTTCTTGTTGACATGGATATCATGGTACAGGCTCCGCACAGGTTCCTGGTAGCGGGAATGGGTGATGCACTGGCTACATGGTTTGAAGCAAGGTCGTGTGCGGCCAGCTCATCTGTAAATGAATGCGGCGGACTAAGTACCAATGCAGGTCAGCACCTGGCAAGGCTATGCTACGATATTCTTTTGAAATATGGTGTTCAGGCAAAGCTTGAAAACGAAAAGGGAGTTGTGGGCGAAGCACTGAATCACATCATCGAAGCAAATATTCTGCTCAGCGGTATTGGCTTTGAAAGTGGCGGACTCGCTGCGGCACATGCAATACACAATGGGTTAACCATTCTGCCAGGGACCCACGCTTTTTATCATGGTGAAAAAGTGGCCTATGGCGTGCTTGCCGGTTTGCATATCAATGGTTCGTCTGATGAGGAGCTTAATGAAGTGTATGGATTTTGCCGGTCTGTCGGTTTGCCGCTCACCCTTGAGGAAGTCGGAGTATCTGTCAACGATAAAGAGGGGTTGATGAAGATCGCCCATAAGTCTGCAGAGGACGGTTCATCCATTCATCACGAAGGGCCAGGCATAACGGCAGAGAAGGTATATGACGCTCTGATCAAATCTGATTCCTATGGTCGTCATTTTCTGAACAACGGAGGTTCTGCAGGCTGACCTTGGTTGCAGGGAGTTTCCCTTTATTCAGCACGAAACAAGCTTTTGTTTTACTCATCGCAACCATGCCGGAGTGCAACGCTTCAATCTGTTACATTGCTATTGGCTGAGGCCCCGTCAGACTAAGGATCTTCAGGTTCTGGTCGTGTAGTCAGGATTGAGGGTTTATGCTTCCGGCATTAATCAGGCTATGATCATCAGGTTC
>PWKN01000182.1 GCA_003559735.1 Bacteroidales bacterium
TGCAGATTATAGAAACAGACTTGGTAGCTCAGCTGGTAGAGCACGTCCCTTTTAAGGATGGGGTCCTGGGTTCGAGCCCCAGCCAGGTCACATAATTTAACAAAAAAAGGCGGCAAAAGTCGCTTTTTTTTATATTAATAAATAAAGAAGCTGTAGTTGTCTGAAAGGGGATGCTGAAAAAAGATGCTTTAAATTGGTGCCCTCGCTCTTGCGCTGATTGACAATTGCCTGGTGTTTTAGGGAAAGTGGTTAAAATTTGGGAAAGGGTAAATAACAAAACAAGGATTACGCGTATTGTTTACGTTTGCCTTTATTTGTTTTCTGTTTAATCTCACGTTTTCTCTTAGCGATAAAATCACTAAGCTCTTTTTCCTGTTTGGTAGTCAGGGGTTTACTTTGAATTACAAAATCTACCCCTTCTGGTTCTCTTATAAATCCCATGTTTATTCAGGTTTAAAATATTTATCTACTAATCTTTTAGCTGCAATCGTATCAATAACCATCAGGTGACCACCAAAATGATATGCTCCAAGAATATTCACATAATGATCTATCAGTTTTGTTTTTGACTCAAATGATACAAATCCTTCACCACCTCTTTGAAACGAAACTTTGCATGCATAAGCAACTAAGTTTCCAGGTACTCCTTCATAGAGTTTGTTTTTTCCAATATTAAATGGTGCGCTCTCAAGAAGGAACATATACACGTGGTCAGTTCTTACAGTAAAACTAATCAATCCCTGAACAACATCAGGATTATTGGTTATTGTCAGTTTATATACTTCTCTGCCGGGTTGATTAAACTCATTTCTCCAATTGAACAACCATCCTTTTGTTTTTGTAATCGTTTTTAAATCAGACCTTGTCAATAGGGAAATCTCCGTCTTAAAACTGTCTCCGCTAATTGTATTTCGTATAGAATCAGTCAGCGTATCAATCTCGAAATCAAGTTTGTATATATCTTCTTTTGTCATACACAAAGATACAAAAAAACCTGAGAAATACAGTATTTATGACCCCAGCCAGGTCACATAATTTAACAAAAAAAGGCGGCAAAAGTCGCTTTTTTTTATACTCCCATAGAGGGTACACGGGAAAGCAAAAACCACCTGCTTGTCGTCAGGATGCAGGTGGTTTTTTAATATGTGCTGTTTTGTCTCGCAATATTTTATCTTTGTCACCGGTAAGTCAAATGGCAAAAATTTATGAAACCAAAGAAATTATCGATCTGTGCATTTGCTCTTTTCGGAATGGTGTTAATACCGTTTAGCAGCTGTGAAAAAGACGATGACAAGAATGATCCCGTGCTCTCCACCACGCAGGTATCTGATATTACCCAAACAACCGCCTCATCAGGCGGGAACATAACCGATGATGGGGGAGCAACTGTAACAACAAGAGGTGTTTGCTGGAGCACAAGTCAGACACCGACAATAAACGACAGCAGAACTGAAGACGGAGCCGGAACGGGAAGTTTTACAAGCAGTTTAGTTGGCCTGGAACACAGCACATCTTACTATGTCAGGGCATACGCTACAAATGAAGCCGGCACGGCTTATGGCGAGGAGCATGTTTTTACAACCGATGCTTTACCATTGTGGGAGATCACCAACTTTACGCATGACAACGGATTACCAGGCAACAGAGTAGCATCCATTGCTGTTGACAAGAACAACAATATATGGGTGGGGACCAATGCCGGACTTGCAAGGTTTGATGGTTTATCATGGACAAGCTTCACGACAGCAGACGGACTGGCCGGTGATGCTATAATGGCGCTTGATTTTGATCCGGACGGAAATCTTTGGATAGGGACCTGGGAAAATGGTGTATCCAGGTTTGACGGACAAACATGGACCAACTACACCGAAGACGATGGATTATTTAACAACAGGGTTTATTGTATTTATGCAGATCATAAGGGCAACATCTGGATTGGAACAAGAAACAACACCATAACAGTATTTGACGGAACCTCATTCGATTCCTTTGCTGTAAACCCGCAGGTGAATCCGGACGGAAACATCGTTGGACACATACACGCGATACATGCAGACCACGATGATAATGTATGGGTTGGCTCGTGTTATACAGGTTTGTCATTATTCGACGGAGAGAACTGGACACACCGTGTCAATAACCTGCATTCCTTCATCAACGTTATTTACTGCACATCTGGTGGCGATATCTGGCTGGGACAGTCACCGCTGGGTGCGTTCCGGCATTCAAACGGAAACTGGGAAAACTATCCTGAAAGCGAAACAATGATCAAGTTTGTTTATGCAGTCAGTGAAGACGCTCATGGCAATGTTTGGATTGGAGGACGTGACGGTGTTTCGGTTTTTCAGGATAATACCTGGGAATTTATCAGCGAAGAGGATGGTATGATCAATACAGCTGTCAATGCGTTGGCGGTTGATAATGAGGGAAATATGTGGGTAGGAGGTCCCAATGGATTAAGCAGGGTTTTCAAGCTGTAAGAGTATAAAAGGAACACTTCACTGCATCAGAACGCAGCCATCAGTAGGTCAATGCCCTGGTAAGGCAAACGGAATAGTTCGCCGATATACTGATTGGTGAGTGTGCCGTTGTAGAGGATAACACCCTGCCTGACACCGGGATCTCTCTTCAGCAGGTTGTCGGCGCCTCCCTCCTCCCCCATGTTGAGCAGGACAGGTGCAAAGAAATTGCTGAAAGCATAGGAAGCGGTATTGGGGACACGCGAAGCAATGTTCGGCACGCAATAATGGGTCACGCCAAACTTTTTAAACACCGGATCTGAATGGGTAGTAGGCGTACTGGTTTCAAAACAGCCTCCCTGGTCAATACTTACGTCAACAATGACACTGCCCTTTTTCATATGCCCAACCATCTCTTCGTTTACTATAATGGGTGTCCTGCCCCAGGAGGTATGGATGGCGCCAATAACCACATCAGCTGTCTTCATGGCCTTCAGAATCATTTTGGGCTGTATGATCGATGTGAAGATCCGGGCACCCAGATTGTTTTGCAACCTACGCAGCTTATACACAGATGAGTCAAACACCTTTACCAGGGCTCCCAGACCCATTGCTGCACGGGCGGCATACTCACCCACCGTGCCTGCACCAATGATCACTACTTCGGTTGGGGTAATCCCCGACAACCCACCAAACATGCGGCCCTTTCCGTATGCCTTGTTGCATAAATATTCTGAGGCTATAAGTATTGAGGTGTTGCCTGCTATTTCGCTCATGATGCTGACCA
>PWKN01000093.1 GCA_003559735.1 Bacteroidales bacterium
GCGCAACCATTACACCATCGCCCTCTTGCCTGAAATAACCATAGTGAAACTCATCTGCGTTACCCCAAATGTCATTCCCGTTGCCCAAAACAATAATTTTACCGTCTTCAGTATGGGTAATGCTTCCGTATCCGCAAACATTACCAATATCCTGACTCGCCATAACATCTTCATCTAATACATTCACCTGGCAGGTATCTGTAAACCCTCCATCAACAGAAGTGGCAATAACAAATGTATTTCCTGAGTTTACTGCTGTTACAACACCGTCCTGATCAATAGTTGCGATGTCTTCATTCTCAATTGTCCATATAATCTCTTTGTTATATGCATCTTCGGGGAAAATATTTACATTGATTTGTTCAAAATCATCCATCCAGACATTGATTTCACTTACCCTCAGTTCTATGCTTTCTACAGGCAATTCCGTAACAACTACGTAGCATGAGTCAGTAAATCCCCCATCTTCAGATGCAGCAATAACGAAAACATCACCAAGCATAATTCCGCTTATAAGTCCGTTTTCATCCACAGTTGCAATATCATTATCGGTTGATGTCCAGACAAGATTTTTGTTTAATGCATTGGGCGGCAAGAAAGAAACGGGGATGGTTGCTGTGTTTCCGATGGGTAAAAATAATGTATCTGTCTCCAGGGAAATTCCGGTAAGGGGAACATCGCTTACAGTTACAAGTATGGAGTCCTTCTTGTTTTCATCCAGGGCACTTTTAGCGCTTATCCAGGCTGAACCAACACTGCGGCCTTTAATTAGCCCGCTATAGCTGATCTCAACTACAGACGCATCTGAAGTATGCCAGTCTACCCTGTCAAGACATACACTATCCGGGAAAACGGTTGCTGTAAGTTGCAGTGTTTCGGCCCCTTGAAGGTCAACAGAAGAAGTATTAATGGAAACACTATCCACAGTTTCTGTGCAATCCTGAATGCAGTCGCCGGTTGGGCACCATTGGTACACCAGGTTTTTGCCCCTGGCATTATCTTCAACCAGAATTACATATTCATTGTTCCATCTCTGGTAAGATTGAATGGCATGCACTATGTCCAGCCAGCCCAGTGTTCCCCAGTTGCCGGGAGGATTAATGAAACCCGTATAGCTTAAATCATTTGCATTGTAAACATGCAGCTTACCTCTGTCGCGAGAACCACCAGTAAACAAATAATCATTTTCAACAGAAAAAGCTTTTGGCATATAGCCTTCAACATCGGTATTCATAACCGCTGTGTGGCTGGCAGTGCGATTTCCCAGGCTCCAGTCAGGGTAGCGGGCTACCGTGCTGCCTATTATGCCCCAGTCATTATTTATATTGGGATTTTCACTGGTCCAGCCGGCCAGATACATCACGTCCTTGTCAACATCGTATTTGATGCGTTCAAGTTTGTTGAAAGGTGCTGGTACGGTAGTTTCTATTACCTGGGGAGTTCCGAATTGAGGACATCCTGCTGAAAAACCTGTTAAAGGAATCATGCTTATTTGTTGGTTGTTTTCGTACCAGATGTTTCCATCTTTATCGGGCCAGGTTGCCCAACCCAGATTGGAGAAATTCTGGCAAAACACCGCTATTTCACCATCAAAACGAAAAACATCCCAATATCCGGAATACATGCCGGTAGTAAACATGAGCAGTTGCCCCTCTACACGTCTCACTAAAGCTGATGTAATTGCTGTTCCCTGCTCACCGCTTCTGGGATCATCAGGGTATGCAATGCGATCGCATGTAATGGCTTTTAAAGACCATTGCTGTGTTTCATAATCAAAGGCCATTCGCTCGTTATTGCCATATATGTCGGTTCCGTTTGACTCCGGGTCAATACTGGCAATGTCCGTAAAAAACATAGCTTTAACTTCCCACTGCAATAGGCCATCCGGGTTAAATTTGCGAAGGGACACTGAATTCTCGTTTAATACAACATAAATATTTCCCTGGGCATCGGTGCCGGCTCCGGAGATATTCCAGAAGCGCAAATCACCAACCGCACCCGGGTTGTCTCCGCTAATCCCTCCCGGTTCGCCAAATGTACCTGTTTGACTGCCCGATGTGTCGAAAATAATAACCTGTCTGCGCGGTCCGTTATCGGGCACCATAAGCCTGTTGTTAAAGGCATCATAATTTACGGCTGCCGGCTCCCATCCTGGCTGATAGTCTATTTTGGTACCCGTATATGTTCCCGATGCATCGTATTTTAGCACTTCCTTGCTGGAGGTAAGTATCCAGATGTACCCATCATCATCAACAGCAACATCTTCACCACCGGCAACAGAAAAAGACAAGGATATGCTGCCTAATTCAGAGACACTGCGTTTTTGAACTTCACCGCTTTCTTTAATCATGTATATATAGTCATTGGAATACGTCATTCCAATGGCTTCTCCGGTAGTTGTTTTATCCACATAATTATAGTTGTCATTAGCCCGGTTGAAACGAAGTATGTCTCCTTCACAATTATTTACATAGAGGTAATTGTCGTCTATGGCAACAGCTTTGGTGGCTGTTCCCCAACCCCAGCAATTAGAAGAGCTGGGGCCCTTTATCAAAGCAACGGGCAGTCCGTCTTTGAAAATGCCCACATTTCTGCCATCTTCATCCCATTCGCTGGCTGTAATAAGCGTTCCGTCAGGATGTACCTGCATCTTGTTGGCGTAATTCATTACCCATTGGCCGTTTGACCCATTGAAGGTATTGCCCACCCAACTGGTGGTAACATCAATTTCCTGCGCGATTAAATTTGTAATTATGAAGAGCGCACTGAGTGTTGTTGATAAAAACAGTGTTTTCATTTTTATTTTTTTTGATTAAACGAATAATGAGGCCACACTGAAAAGTAAAAATTACAATGGTAATCAAAACAACAAATTCATGAATGTACTTTGATTCTGTTTGTTTCGATCTGTCCCATTTAGAGGGGCGCTAATATTTGGCTTTTCGGGATGGGCTCAATTGTAAAATGCAAAAATAGCGGTAAGTAAAAAGAATAAATGGTTTGAATGTTCCCTGAGCAGGGTTTAGTTGATACATGATGGGATCAGACCCCAATAATGGTTACTGTTTTATTTAAATTTGTCTGTTGAAGTACAACTTAAACCGGATAAAATGAAGCAGAAAATGATCAGGGTTAACGTAATTCTCTTCTCTGTGTTTTTTTTAGTTTTTTCTCTGCGGGTTGAAAAAGCAGGTGCTATGAATAGAGAAAAGGCTGGCATCAGCTATAGTGAAATTTCAAATACAGTTGGATTTGATAATATTAAGTCCATTCGCCCCTATACTGAAAATCCCTGGTACTGGGAGTATAATGGCAAACCCATAATGCTTTTCGGAGCCAGTGACCGCGACAATCTCTGGCAATGGACAGGGAGCATGCTAACCGATCATCTTGATAAAATGAAAGCTGCCGGGGGCAACTATGTTCGTAATACCATGAGTGACCGTAATGAGGGCGACACCTATGCAGCAAAACAACTCCCCAACGGAAAGTATGATATTACCCAGTGGAACGATGAGTACTGGTCAAAGCTGAAATTCTTCCTCGATGAGACTCAAAAACGAGACATCATTGTTCAGCTTACGCTCTGGGACTGGTTCGATCTTTCGGGTGATGAAGCATACGGGCGTTTCAGGCTACACCCGCTAAATCCGGAAAACAATATTAACTGGGAGCCTGGCACCATCTCCGATGCCTGGGATTATTATGGCGGTTCGCTAACAAACAACAACCAGGAGGTCCTTGATTACCAGCACCGGTTTATAGAAAAGCTCATATCTGTTACTGCCCAATATGGTCATGTGCTTTACAATGTTGGCAATGAAAGCGGACTTGGTGTTGACTGGGATATCTATTGGGCCAGATTTATTAAAGAAGCCGCCAAAAGGCATGGTCAGGAGATTTATGTTACCACCATGTTGTTTGCCCCTGAATCAACTGTGCGCAGGGTGATGACCCATAGCGATGTGTTCTCTTTTGCCGATGTATCGCAAAATAATCAGGATGCGCTTGGACCGGTGGGGAAGAAGCACTGGGAGAACCTGATCTTTTGGCGTAAAATCATAGCCATGGGTGAGCATGGCCCCATGCCTCTGAACAATGAAAAGGTTTACGGACACGGTGTAGGCACTAATACTGCTGCAGGATCTGAGAAAGAAGCCATTGAACGTTTCTGGAGAAATATATTTGCAGGAGCCGCATCAACCCGGTTTCATCGCCCCGCATACAGGGGGGGGGATATCTACTGGGGTATTGGGCTCTCTGAAAAGGCACAGCAAACACTTCGCGCGGTGAGTATGTTTCTGGATGAATTCGATATTTTCAATGCAGAACCTTACGAAGCATTCTCTACCATTGGGAATTCAGTTGATCCTTATTGCCTGGCAAACATAGGTGAGGAATATGCAATATATTTCCCGGGGGGAAGGGCAACAGTACATCTTGACCCATGGGTGTCTGTTAAAAAGGTTGGCATCAGGTGGCTCGATTTAGCCTCTCTGACCTGGAGTGAAGAAGAGATAATTGAGGCACAATGGGAAAATTTTGATGGTACCGACTGGTGGGGGCCACAGCGCATCCTGACAATTATACCTGAAGGCCATAGGTCTTATGTGGCGGTTATAAAGGTTATTGAGTAAAACGAACTTTTTGCATTTATAAGTATCACATTTTAATCGTTTTATGACTTTCGGCTAAAAGTAAAATCCTGTGAAATAAATCAGGAGCAGTAACATAATGGTGTGTATTTTTTTGATGCAATGGTTTCGGCCCTTGCAAAACAAGGAGTGTTCAACAACTATTCTGCATCAGGGCGGGCAGTTCCTTCAACCGGGGGAGACCGTAAAATAAAAAACCCTTGAAGACTATACGCAAATTATTATAAAAATGAGAAACATGAAAGCATTATTTTTTACTCTTGGTATTTCTGTTTTGGTCTTAAATGTTGTGGCTCAGAAAACAGGCACATTTACCGACCCTCGTGACGGTAAAACATACAGTACTATAAAGATCGATAACATGACATGGATGGCCGGGAATCTGGCATTTAAGCCTGACAGGGGCAATTACTGGGCCTTTGACTACAACGAAAGCAATGTAAAAAAATATGGCTACCTGTACGACTGGCCAACAGCCCTCAGCGTATGTCCCGCGGGCTGGCGTCTGCCCAGCGATGCCGAGTGGAATCAGCTGATTAATTTTGTGGGCAGCAACCCGGGCGACAAACTTAAAGCTAAAGATGGCTGGGAAAACGACGGCAACGGCACTGACGACTTTGGCTTCAAGGCTCTTCCAGGGGGATACCGCTATGGCGATGGCACATTCCACGATATTGGTAAAAACGGCACCTGGTGGAGTTCTACCGAATACAGCCCCTATGCCGCCTGGTCATATTGCTTGTCGTACCCTTATGGTAATGCGAGCAGAAATTTCTTTGGTAATCAATGGGGGTTCTCTGTCCGTTGCATTCAGGACTTTTAGATTGGCAATTGCATTGCTACCTTCCCCTATTGGATATTAAACCAGGCAGAAATGATATGAACTATGGAAAAGCATTTTATAAAAAGCACATCGATCGTATCGTTATTTATTTTGATGTTGTCGGCCTGTGATAAAGATTTTCTGGATCTTAAACATCCCAACAGGTTAACTGATGCAGAACTTAAAACCCCCGAGCGAATAAGACAACTTGAGGTGGGGATGTACGATCGACTTACCCATGTTTACAATTATTATTATCAGGTTATGAACAGCCATTTGCCGGGCGAGTATAAAGCAAGAATCGACGAAGCAACCCGGGATATGATAAGTGCATGGTATTTCAATATCCGCCCATTCAGTAATTTTTTTGTGACGACCATTTATAGCGGACTTTATGGGATCCATCCCAATGCAAACCGAATCATTACCTACCTGGAAAACAATGAGGGAACTGTCAATCAGTTGCCTGAACGTGAGTTTAACCTGATACTTGGTTCAGCATATTTTATGAGAGCCTATTCCCACTTTGTATTATTGCATATGTTCGGAAGACCTTTTGACGGTACTGATAAATGGGGAATTGTAATCCACGACAAAATTATTTCTGTTCATAAAGATTTTGAAAAACCCAGGGCGAAGCCCTCTGAAGTGTATGCTTTTATTGAGAGTGATCTTATAAAAGCAAAAGAAATACTTCTTAAGTCATCAGAGTTGCTTCCTGAAGAGCAGGGGCGACCAACCAGGGGAGCTGCAACTGCGTTATTGGGGAAACTCTATGTTTTTCGGCAAGAGTATTCCAAGGCGGAGGTTGAATTTGAGTTATTTCTGAGTGAGAATCCGGATAAAGAACTTCTGCCGTATTATGGCGATAATTTTCATGGCAAATCTGATAATGGCCCTGAAAGTATATTTGAATTGCAATTTGCTGATCTGGTTCCAACATCTCCATGGATGGGGGGTGGTTCGGCCAATAATTTCCAGATATTTATGGGAGGTCATGGTATGGGACGTAATATCATAAGAGTACCTGTTGAAATCATGGAAGGTTTTGACCCTCGTGATATTCGTTTTTCAGAAACCGTTTATTCAGCAGGCCCCACACGAACCTACATTTTTCATGGCGATACAATTGCTATCAGAGATTCGTTGTTTTTTACTGATCCCCCTGAACCTGTAAGACTAAATCATAGAAATACCTATACCCCCAAAAAATACATCAGCAACCATAGATCCGCAACTAATCCAGGAGGATTAGCACCATCTGTCTCGGACGAAAACCAGGTAGTCATCAGAGTTGCTGAAGTCTATATGTTATATGCTGAAGCTCTTGCTAAATTAAACCGTGTAAGTGAAGCCAGTGAATATTTAAACCGGGTAATGCGCAGGGCAAGAGGATTTTGGTATTACCAGGAATCTCCATTTGATTATACCGGAAACGATCCGGTTGAATTCATGGCTTTATTGATGGAAGAAAAAAGGAAAGAGTTTATTGGAGAACAGGTGCGATGGTGGGATGTCCTGAGGTGGGGTATTGTGGAAGATGAAATTGCCCGTATCCCGGGACGGATATGGCACGATAGAGGACAAGCATTTCCTATTCCTTCCAGAGAAATTGATAACAACAGGTTTATGATTCAAAATCCTGGCTACTAAAGCCTGGGAATAATTTGAAATAGAAAAAACCGACAATACGTATTGAGAATTAAGTATTATGTGAATTTTTTTTCAATCCATTTTAAACCAAAATCAATCACCTATGAAAATGAACCTTTTTTTTGCAAGTGTATTCTTGTTAACTGCTATGATCAATGTGCATGGCAATGCAGCAGCAAATAACAATCTTATTCTTATTGAGACATCCAATACTGTGCTGGTTTACAGGATAGACCAGGAGGATGTAAATCTGTACTATTTCGGAGAAACACTTAAACAATATGATGATTTCAAATTGGTAGAACAAAACAGCCACCTTGGTAATATAGTAAGCACGTACAGGGGGCTTGCCTTTAATGAATCATCTTTAAGGGTAACCCACCATGACGGAGTTCTTAGCACCGAACTTGAATACGTGGAGCATACCGTAGAATCAATCGACCCCAATACCCGGCAAACTACAGTGGTTTTAAAGGATAACATCTATGATTTTTATGTAGATGTAGTTTTCAGGGCTTATCATCAACAGGATGTCATAAGCATATCAACCCGTTACAGGAATTCCGAACCTTCGGCGGTGCATCTTTACCATTTTGCATCGTCTTACCTGCCCGTTTTCTCTGGCAGATATTTCCTGACCTTATTCCATGGCGAATGGTTTGGTGAAATGAACATGCGGGAAACCGAGCTCGTGGAAGGAATAAGGATAATTGATTCCAAGCAGGGTGTTAAAACCAGCGATAAATTTTCCCCTTCTTTTTTAGTAAGCCTTAGCCACAAGGCAAAGGAAAATTCTGGTGAAGTGATTGGGGGAACATTGGCCTGGTCGGGAAACTGGAGGCATAGTTTTGAGATAGATCACCGCAGGAAGCTGCACATTGTTTCAGGAATCAATCCTTTTGGGTCTGATTTCAGGCTGGAGTCCGGTAATTCATTCACTACTCCTGAAATGCTTATTTCTTACAGCAGTAAAGGGAAAGGCCAGATCAGCCGGAACTTTCATGCATGGGCAAGGGAATATGGATTGCTGGCAGGGAATGAAGAAAGGCCTCTGATTATCAACAACTGGGAAGACACCTTCTTCTCCTTTGATGAAGAAATGATTAAGGAGATTATTTCCGATGGTGCTGACCTTGGGATTGAATTGTTTGTTCTTGACGATGGATGGTTTGGCACTGAATACCCCCGTGATAATGACAGTCAGGGATTAGGGGATTGGGTCGTAAATCGTGAGAAATTACCTGGTGGTATCGAAAGCCTGATAGAAAAAGCCCATAGTGAAGGGATTAAATTCGGCCTTTGGGTTGAACCTGAAATGGTAAACAAGGATAGTGAGTTGTTTAAAAAGCACCCGGAATGGGCTATTCAGGAACCTGGCCGAAGAATGTATGAACAAAGGAACCAATATGTCCTGGACTTGTCAAACCCTGAGGTGCAGGATTTCATCGTAAACACCGTTTCGGGGATACTGGAAGAGCATCCGGAAATTTATTACATAAAATGGGATGCCAACAGCCATTTCTCCAACGTGGGTTCACCCTACCTGGCAGCAAACAATCAATCTTATCTTGGCATTGCCCATACCCATGGGCTTTACACTGTGCTGGAGCGAGTAAGAGCAAAGCACCCTGATATAATTATGCAGGTTTGCGCCAGTGGCGGCGGACGTATCGATTATGGTTCGTTAAAATATTTTCATGAATTCTGGAGCAGCGATAATACCGATGCATATCAACGTATTTTTATTCAATGGGGTACATCCCATTTCTTCCCTGCAATAGCCATGGGAGCTCATGTTTCTGACGTTCCCAATGGTATTACCAGGCGTTCTTTTCCCATAAAGTTCCGTTTTGATGTAGCCATGTCGGGCCGATTGGGCATGGAGTTACAGCCCAGCCACATGACAGAGGAAGAACTCGATTTTTCAAAGAACGCCCTGAAGTATTACAAGCGGATCAGGCCGGTAGTGCAGTTTGGTGATTTATACCGACTCATTTCGCCTTACGAGCACAATGTTGCTTCACTTATGTATGTAAGCGATTCCAAATCCAAAGCCGTACTTTTTGTTTACCATCACAAATGGATATATGGTGATGTTTATCCCGATATTAAATTGCAGGGCCTGGATCCTGATGCACGCTACCTCATTCGGGAAATAAACAAGGTGGGAGATTTTTATATAGAGGATGGACAAGGCCCGTTCTCCGGTGAATTTCTGATGAAAAATGGGATTAAAATCAATACACCTTTTTCCCGCTCAGACGCTCATCTTACTGTTTCTCTTATGGGTGAATATGACAGCGTTATACTGGAAATCGAGAAGGTACAATAAAAACCTGTTTTTGGGGTTGTCTTGAGTCATTTTACAGTTTTACTTCCTTGTCCAGATGTCTATACCAGTTATAGTAAAGAAGTATTGATAGTACAAGCAGAATGGCCAGCAAAATAAAGAAGTTATCCCATCTGCGAAATATAAGCATCATACCCGCAAGAAACAGACACACCTGCCACGGAACTGCTACAATTACAGAAAAGATATCTCTTCTGTGTTCCTTTTTTATCAATGCCATAGATTTGGTGGAAACACAGTTTCTTACCTTTCCCCAGATACCGAAGGGGCGGGTGTTTTTGTAAAAGTTTTCAAGAACAGCCATTTCGGTGGAAGCTGTCAGATAGGTGCCCACGATGCAGCCCATTAGAGAAGTTCCTGCCGAAACAATGAAAAGATAGTATTCAGGGATCTGACCAAAGAAAACCTTTGTAAGGATAGCTGTTAATGTGCCCGCAAAAGTACCTGTTGCAAATCCGTAGCCATTGAATCGCCACCAGTACCATCTAAGCAGTTGAGGGATGAGTATGCCTGCGGCAATTCCCATCATGGTCCAGCCCCAGATCTCGTTTACATTTCGAACCGTAAAGCTGAATGCCAGGCCAAGAATCAGGATTATTACCGTGGAGAGTTTACTGTGAATCATCAGGGTCTTCTCGGAAGCTTTAGGGTTTATATAGCCTTGAAATATATCTTTGACCCAGTAGGAAGCCCCTGCATTGACGGTAGCATCTACTGTTGACATAGCAGCTGCAATAAATCCGGCTACTACAAGCCCTTTAATTCCTATTGGCATGTATGTATTTACCACCACAGGCAGAACCTGTTCCGGGTCAGTAATTATGCCGTGGTTCATGCCATAGTACACACCAAGGAGAGCCAGGGATGCGGTCAGAGGCCACCTGAACATCAGCAGGATTATCCAGAATAATGAAGTCAGCCCGGCTTCCTTGTCATTTTTGCAGGCATAAAATCGCTGGGCCATATAGTTGTTGCCCCCGCCAAAACCTTCCAGGACGGCTTTCAGAAAATAGAAAGCCACAGCAACTCCAAAAAGATTATAAATAGAATAATCTCCCGGCAGATCCAATCGGGCAGGGGGTAGCATGCTGGTCCACTGTCTGTATGTTGTGGTTATGATTTCATATCCACCATCTGACAGAGGCACCGATGTTTGTATAATATCGCCAACATGCGCCGTGGTAAATGCTTTGATACAAATAAACAGGGTAACACCCAGGATAATAAACCCTTGGAGTACATCCATCCAAACAACAGCATACAATCCGCTGGCAACACAGTAGGAACCAGCTATAGCTACCATGATTATTGCTGCCAGTCTCCAGTCAATATTGAGAAATTCTCCTGCAAATTTTCCTGATGCAATGGCAAAATAGCTGATCAATGCTATGGTAAGAATCAGGCTTGCAATGGCGCTGATCAGCCTTGCGAAATCACCCTGTATATTCTTTCCAAACCGAAGGTGCATCCATTCTGCCAGTGTCATAACACCGCTGCGGCGGTTCCATTTGCCCATCATTACCATCAGAAATGCAAGGATAAGTACCACTCCGCCCCTGAATTCAATAAAAATGGCAAATGTTCCCAGTGCATAAATCAATGCTGTATTGATCATAGTGCCTGAAATATCCACATTAGCAGCCATCCCCGAAGCACCCAGCATCCACCATGGCATTTTTCTCCCGCCAAGAAAGTAGGTGTCTATGTTTTTATCTGCACGTCGTTGAATAATATATCCAATTACAACAATAAGCAACAAATAAACTCCAATAATTGTATAGTCAATGGTATGCATATTTGGGAAATTTTTTAAGTTGGGAAAATTCCTTTTTGCACTTTAAATAGCTCAGGCTTATGCATTGATCGAATTAGTTGACTTTAACCACCAGGGCGAGGGCATGAGAAGACAATGGAGATGATAGCGGTATGATCTGTCCACCTTCTGTCATCGTAGCCTCAGTCCATTCTGAACCATCAATTTTTAGCCACTTCACCTGATATGTTCCCTGGTTTTCAGATAAGTCAAGCCCGACTTCACCTCCATATGGAAAATACACTGCATAAGCCTCATCAGCTATATAGCTCAGATAGGCCTCATTGTTTTGGCGATTTGACAACAAGCTATGATGATAATCAGGTTTTGCATTAAAAATATCAAAGGCTTCCAATAATTTTCGTGCACTTGTCAAATGAGCCATTGTACGGGGTATCAATCCCAAACCAAATCCTGATGCAGGCCGGTGAAACCTGCTGGATGCGGCCCCTGCCAGAATATTTCTCCAAAACCGAGCCAGCGCATCATGGTCTTCAATGCCATCAGGCGGAAGGTCGTTGCCATAAATCTTCACATGGTTAATGGGGCGGGGGTTTGTGTTTTTCATGTATTCAAGCAACCACACTGATTTCTCCCAGTTATGACGCCCATGCACACTTGAACTGTTTTGCGATGCTTCAAAAAAATCATAGATATCCGGGCGCTCCAGCGATGCCCGATGCTGCAATCCCCGCATTTCGGGATCCCAGAACATTTCTGTTACGTAAATGTCTTTCCCGGCAGCCAGGGCCTGTTCCTTAATGTAAGTTGCCCAATACCAGCCCCATTCTGGCGACATAGTGGGGAACATTTCATTGGAAATACAATACAGGATATTTGGATATTCAAAGGTGTAGTTAATGACTTTGTTGAAAAATTTCTTTTGATAGGCAAGCACAACATTATCATGGGCCAGTGCAGGAACAGTAAAGAAAAAATCATGTTTGGTGATCATGGCATCCGGGGGGTAGGCGACTAACAGGGTGGTTTGTTCTTCCCGGTAATTCACATTATTGGCAGGATTCCAGGGACTGTCAAGCCAGTTGTTGCCATGCAGGTCATGCAAATCCCAGAATTCTATCTGCACGATAATATCTCTTTGATATGCCTCTCTCAGTAGTATCTCAAAATTGCTCCAGTATTCGGTATTCCATTGCTCCAGATCATATTTGCCATTGGCCAGCAGCAGAAACGGAAAAATATCACCTTCATCTCTGGATCGCATGGAGTTCCTTATATAATTTCCACCAGATTCAATCATACTGTCCAGTTGCTCAATTTTATCGCCTGCCTGAAAAAGATTATCATCATTGCTTGCCCCCAGCAAAAGAACC
>PWKN01000177.1 GCA_003559735.1 Bacteroidales bacterium
AATTGGGTGGCAGCAACAAACAAAAAAAGCAAATTGAGAATGATGGCAAATCGTTTGTGGTAAGAGACGATATTGAGTTTGGTTACCAAAATATTATTCCCCTTTGGGCTTTTGGGTTGAATTATTGAATTCATTTTGGGCCAGCTTTTGGCAGCAACCGGACGCTTCCTGATTATCACAGTGGCTATCAAAAAAAAAAATCGTTTTTCACGGATTGTAGCTGAAAAAATCAGGGAACCCCAAAAGAACATGGTCGTTGGCAAGGCTGAAAACGGAGCCGGCGGAAAGAATATGCTGTCCAACCTCACCGTAATACGCCATATCGTTTTCGACTGGCTCGATGAGATTAGAATGAACAAATTTAGTGTCCACCACCGCTCAATACTTTGTCCGATTATGAACATCCATTATATAATCATCCAAAGCATTTATAGTTATAACTCATTCAACAATAATAATCAATAAATCATGGCACGCTATTGGAGAATGCCTTCATGAACCTTAATTGACCTCTATATCATCATGATAAGGAACAACCTCAAGATTGCCTGGCGCTTTCTTCTCAAGAATAAAACACACACGGTCATTAACATCATCGGACTGGGACTTGGCTTTTCAGTGTCGGTGCTGATGATGATCTATGTTTATCACCAGCTTGGTTTCGATACCTTTCACAAAAATTCTGACCGCATATACCGGCTCACCATCACTGGCTCCCTGGCCGATGGCAAGGTGCTTTCTGCGGCACTCACCAGCGGTGAAGTAGCCTTTCACATAACTGATGAAGTGCCTGAAGCCGAAGAGGTTTGCCGGGTCCATGACTGGGGGATCTCTGAAGTGATCGTTGACGACATACGGTTTACCAACGACAAAGTGCTGTGGGTTGACTCAACCTTTTTCAGGATTTTTACCTTCGAGTGGTTAAAAGGTGACCAGGCTACAGCCCTCCGTGAACCTTACAGTGCTGTCATCACAAAATCGACCGCAAAAAAATATTTCGCGAACAGCGATCCGCTTCACCAAACCATTCGCATCAGGGGACTTGACTACCGCATTACCGGGTTGATGCCCGACCCGCCTTCCAATTCGCACATGCGTTTCGACATACTGGCAGCATTTCACACGCTCGAACGGCCTGGTTACGATATCGTTGAGCGCAGCGGCATCTCATTCCCAACTTATGTAATGAAAAGAGAAGGCGCAGATCACGATCAGTTCAAAAAGAAGACAACAAGTGTTGCCGACCACTACCTCAACACGCGCTTCGAACCCTTTGGAATGGCCGGCAATCATAGCCTTCAGTCCCTCGACAGGATTTACCTGCACTCCGACTTCAACTTCGACATGGCCGTCAGGGGCGACATCAGGCATGTTTACGTGTTTGCCTTCCTGGCGCTGGCTGTCATCGTAATAGCGGTATTCAACTTCGTAAATCTGGTAACGGCACAATCAGAAAAACGCATGCGCGAAATCGGCATGCGCAAGGTCATGGGTGCGTTCCGCAAAGACCTCATCCTGCAGTTTATCGGTGAATCTGTGTTGGTGGCGGGAGTTGCGTTCCTGATATCACTCGCCATCAACGAGTTCCTTATCAAAGAGGTATCCTCTGTCCTGGATGTGACACTGAGGCATGAATACTGGCATAATCCCCTAATGCTGGCGTCCATTGTACTTTTGGTATTACTTACCGGAGTCATTGCCGGACTGTATCCCGCCTTGCACCTTTCCGGCTTTCAACCCATCGTGGTATTGAAAGGGCTTACCCGGAGCTCGTTTGCCGGATTGTTCGTACGTAAGGTGCTGGTAGTTTTTCAGTTTGGCATTTCCATTTTTCTTATCACAACGGTATTGTTGCTCAACCGCCAGGTCCATTATATGCAGCACAAAGACCTGGGTTTTGATCGCGAGCATGTGATCTCAGTAAGAGGTATAACGGAGAGCATTCGCAATGCCTACCCTGTTCTTCGCGAGGAACTGCTGCAGCATCCAAACATTATGCATGTGAGTGGCTCGCGGGACGTGCCGGGTGAGAACCTAAGCCTTCAGAACTGCCGCCGCTCTTCTGATAGTCCCGAGGCTTCCATCATGATATACGAAAACCGCATAAGGCACAACTATTTGGAAACTTTCGGCATGCGCATCGTTGAAGGACGCAATTTTGATCCGGAAATGCGAACAGATACAGCCGCCATCATACTTAACCAAACGGCTGTACGAAAGCTCGGTCTCGAAAACCCCATTGGCAAGGAAGTCGTTATCTGGCAACATGTTGGCAGAGTAATTGGCGTGGTGGCCGACTTCAACTTTCTGTCGCTACACAATGAAATAGACCCTTTCGCCTTCACGATGTACGACCCGTGGATCAATCGCATCAACATCCGCTTCCAGCCTCATAACCTCAGCGAAACCATGAGCTGGATGCGGGAACAACTGGAGCACGCCGATCCGAATTACTCGTTTGAATACTTTTTTGTGGATGACCTTTTTGCAGGCATGTACAGGCACGAGGAACACATCAACAAGCTCACCCTTGCCGCAGCAATCATAGCCATCCTTATCTCGTTCATGGGACTGTTTGCCCTAACCTCGTTCAGCATACAAAAGCGGATCAAGGAGATTGGCATCCGCAAGACCCTGGGTGCTTCGCTGCCCCGGATACTGATGCTTCTTTTCCGTGAGATGTGGTTGTGGATACTTATTGGCTGCGCGGTGGCCTGGCCGATGGCAGCTTATGTGGTGATGCGCTGGCAGGAGAACTTTGTCTACACGATCAGCATCTTTGGCTATTGGTATTTATTCGTTGTGGCGGGTGCCCTGGCAGCACTGGTCGGAACCCTGGCTACTTTTTCGCAGGCCTGGGCTGCATCGAGAATGAATCCGGTTGATAGCCTGAAGGCAGAATAGGCCCCTCTGCCAGGCCCGGAACTTCCAGCTTGCGTCCCGGAACTTCCAGCTTGCGAAGCAACTGGAAGCTTCCGGGGGCTCCCATCGGAAGCTGGAAGTCCCTGCGGGAGCTTCCATGTGAATTATTTTCAGCCTTTATTTGCTTATATTCAAAAATGGTTATAATTTTGTTTTCAATATGACCCGCCACGCATCTCATAAGAACTGCGCACCTGGGCGGGTCTTCGAGTTTTATACCATCGCCCTGAAAGGAGTGGACAAGTCCGGTGGAAAATGTTAAAGCAATAATGTAAGGCACTGGCTAAAACATTTAAC
>PWKN01000131.1 GCA_003559735.1 Bacteroidales bacterium
ACCCAGGCTATATAGGTTGTTTCTGAAAGAGTGGTGATGGGAACCTCAACTGTTTCTGGTCCGAGGTCTCCGCTCCCGGTTTCATAAACGAATGATTCATCTGTCCATGAAAGTCGGTCGGGACTGGACTGGATCTTTATGGTTGCACCTGGGTCCCAGTCTTGGTAACGATGTTTGAATCTTAACACCGGGTTGGTGACAGATGAAAGATCAGCAGCAGGTGCAATAAGACGGGATATGCCCACCCAAGAAGCAATCGATGCACGTAATTCATAGGGATGTCCGCCAGCATGTGAAGTACTGGCAACCATCCACTCGAAATCCGTTGCATCAGAAGTCGTTTGATCCCAGCAGTCTGGCAAATGATCCAAATCAAAACTTTCTGAAAAAGGTAATGTCATTGGCACACAAACAGTTTCTCTGTAAGCGGCAATTGCGTGTTTGATTTGCAGTAAAGTGCCTGCATTGTTCCCATCAGCTGCATGGCCGGTGGGAACTCCCTGGTGATACACATCCGGATTCGAAAAATATGGCACTCTTGTGTGGGTAATGCCGTCAGCAAAATATGAACCGCCGCTATAGGTCATCACCGAACAGTAGTATTTGTCATCTGTGCCTGTCCACCGCCACCCGGCCGACCAGGTGTTTTCCGCCCAGTTTGTCCAGTTTGTAGGTCCCTCTTGAAAATTCTGTCCTTTGTGATGATGCAGCCCCATATTATGGCCCATCTCATGAATATGTGTATAGCCTGTCGCGGCCTGCTGCACCCTTGTCAGGGAAAACCCATAATCCGGTCTGCCATACCTGTTGTTCAGCAACCAGGCTATTCCACCAACATCACTTGTTAAGGTAAAAAAAGCACACAGATCCGCACCATATGTGTCGCGCCACTCATGGATCTCGTCCATATAACCCGCAATTACATGACCATTGTAAGTACCCCAGGGGTTATCAGGATGAGAAGTGAAACGCCGAAGGTCAACCTGTGCGTTCTCTTCCTGGTAATCAACCTCCGCTGAGTGTACCAGGTTCATTGTCATCAGGGTTTCGCTATTGTCAAGCACCACTTGTGCTGTTGCCATCGACATGGCTACAACATTTTCAATGTTTCCGTGTGATGAACCATTGGCCCAGTCCCTGGCGGCTGGCGTATACACGATCATCACATCAATAGTTGCGGGATCATCCGGACCGTAACCGCTTTTTTCAATTTGTTTCAGTATGTGTTTTTGCTTTTTCACTGTCTTTTTGTCAGCATCAGGGATCAGCAGCGGCGGACCAGGTTCCAGTATGTCCGGGTAAGCATCCTCCATCTCGATCAGAAAGTGATCAGTGGTAAGCGGATCGCTGATTATCATATACTCCTCGTTGGAAAAGGGGATGGATATCCTGCCCATTGTCTTGTTACCTGTGGTAACCAGGATCATATACCCCTGGTTCTTTTCCAGTCTGGCAATGACCGTCACTGTGCCGTTAACATTATCCTGCACGCGACTGATCTTCGCTGTATGCCTGACATTCTCAAACAGGTTTAATGTTATAAAGCCATTGGCGCGCAGGGAGGCTGTGTTTTTTACCGCATCATTGAGCCGGATCTTTTCAAAACGCCTTACAGCCGAAGCATGCTCAAAAAAATGCAAGGCATCATCTATGTCTGTTTTTTCAGTGCTGCGATGGGTGATCAACCCGACATGTTCATTTGTCCTTTTGTGTTCGGATGGTTGTCCTGACAAGCTGACGGTTAATAAAACACCCAAACAGAACAGCAATGATGGCAATGGCTTGTTCATCAATTTGGTTATTAAGATATCTAAACAAAGCAAATGCCAAAAATAAACAGCCATACATTAAGATTCAATATAAATATGAGATATGCTGATGTGGTTCATCAGCTGTATTGTTCATTCTTCAGGTCGAATGCAAACCATTGAAAAGTCAATATAGCAGGTGTTTTACTTATGAATGATGCGGGACAAATGCAAAATGGAGCAATGTCAAATATTTTTTTATATTTGTTGGATCAAATATCTTCAAATGAGAACCGTCTGAAGGATCAATCCAAACCAAACCACGAACATAAAAAATGAAATAGCAACCAAAACCCAATAACCATGAAGCAATTATTACTTACCTTGCTGGCGTTGTTGTTTGTATCAACAGCCGCAACCGGACAAACAACCTATTATGTTAACGCTGATGCAGGAAATGATGACACCGGACATGGAACCTTAGAAGAACCATGGGCAACCATTGAACATGCAATCGATGCAGTTGATGACGGTGATATTGTCCAAGTAGCCGCCGGTACGTACCCCGAAATGATCTTCATTGATAAAAGCATCACGCTCATTGGTGAGGTTAATGGAGCGCAGCGCCCTGTTATCCAACCACCCGCCGATATCGCTAAGTTTGAAAAAGATGAGAAGCTTCCCATCCAATCGATAATCAACATCAGTCCGCCACGAAAGAAGATAACAATAACAAATGACGTATCCATTTCCGGGATCGAGGTCGATGGACAAAACAATGAATTATATAAAAACGGCATCCATGTTGGCACCCATGTCGTGCTCAATCTCAATGATGTGATCGTACGAAACATAAGATCATCGGGTATTGTGGCAGGCATCAGGATAGAAAGTGAAACGGCAGAAATAACCGGTTGCAGAATAACTGGTATTACAGCAGAGCGATCAAGCCCTGATAAAGGTCCAGGTGGATCATATAGTGTTTCGTGCGGAATTTT
The DNA here is from genome assembly GCA_003559735.1 of Bacteroidales bacterium. Taxonomy (GTDB): domain Bacteria; phylum Bacteroidota; class Bacteroidia; order Bacteroidales; family UBA7960; genus PUPG01. Next base: position 2,747 of record PWKN01000131.1, read on the forward strand.
TGTGGAGACTGGTATTGGAATAACAAAAGAAATACCAGGCAAGGTTGGGCCATCCTTTCCAATAAAAATAGCTGGCAATACAATCAACAGCATTAAAAGTGACGATTATGCTTTTGGTTTATCTGTATCAGGAATCATCAATGCAGAAGTTATTGACAATACCATCAACGATATTGAGTCTGAATATGCTGCCGTTGGAATAGACATCAGCAGACCCATCATTATGGTCGATAAAAGTAATAATGGAAGTGCTGTGTTCCGCATAAACGAAAACGAGGTCAGGAATGTTTTATCAACAAAAATCTTTGAAGATAAATCTGAAAATAATGAGACTTATGCCTTATTCGGTTCCTATGGAATTCGGGTGATAGGACATCAAAACGCGACCATTGATCAAAACACGGTCGAATACATCACGTCTGAAGGGTTTATGGCACAGGGCATATCGGTCGACAGCGATCCAG
>PWKN01000046.1 GCA_003559735.1 Bacteroidales bacterium
CAGCAAGATGATGTTTTTGATCTGAGAATGGCTATTGAACAAGCATTTTTACCTTTCCGGATCGACCTGCATTGCTGGGATGATATTCCTGACAGCTTTAAGAAAAACATAGAACAGAGTTATGTTGTATTACAGGATAAATCCGATTGAATTTCCATTATATGATATGCCAGCAAGCCAGGTGAGTTTTGCGGTGCTTTGCATCCCTGTATCCCCTGGCTCTCTTTCCTATGGCATATTTTGGAGGCGGAGCGGTTATATCACAGATAAATAATCCTTTTATTGCATTTATGTTATTTTTATTGCCGTTAGGCAATTTATTATTTGATTTTGTTTGTATTTAATGACATATTTGCACTATAAAATGATGCTGGTCAACATAGTTGTTTGACCACTGATATACATGAGCCGCCTCCATATTCAATCTTAAAACTACCGCACCATGAAACAAAACCAGAAAAAGCATTACAAACACTCTTTTGCTGCATTGTTTGCGGCTGCATTCTTCACCTGCCTCTCCAGCCTTGAGGCAGTGGCACAGGAAAGCTCATCACCGCCTGAACCTCAAAACATTCCCTATAACCAGTCGTTTGCCAACTTTGATGATCTGGAAAACCTTCCGGCGGGATGGAGTCTGGATGACGAATACAGTTACCTGGGTAGTTTTGGTTCAGGAGCTACCGGTGGACTGCGTGGTGAGGGTGCATTGGGATTTCAGCTTACTGCTAGCGGACTCAACAGCAGTTTCGCGGCAAGCCTGACCCTTGTGAACAATACAGGGACCACCATCAACGGACTGATGGTATCCTATACCGGAAAAGTGGCTCGTGTAGACCAGGATGGCACGCCACACTGGATCGTGTCAGTCAACGGAATCACCCACACTGAGCTTGAATACAGCACGGCAGACGGTATTGACAAACAGGTTTCCCATTTGATCAGCGATCTGGTGATAGAAGCTGGCGAAAACCTGCTCATCGAATGGGCTACCACCCAGGCCGGAACCACGGGCACCAGGCGTCAGATTGGCATCACCGATGTACACATCCATTCGGCAGACGGTCCGCTTCCACCGGCACCTCCCACTGAGTCCTCATTTGTCATCCCCTACCTGGATGAAGACGTAGAGATGCAGGTGGCTTTTGAACCCATCGATTATCAGCTCTTCCTTTCAAAGCAGCCCGAAGGAGGAGGCACAGTGACAGCATCACCCCAGCAGGAGGTTTATCACATCAACGACTTGGTAATGCTCACTGCCTCTCCCAACCCCGAACGTTTTTTTACGGGTTGGAGCGGCGACACCCAGTTTCTGGATGACCCCGGCGAGGAAGAGGTTTTGCTCACAATGCCTGCACAGGACGTCTCTTTAACCGCTAACTTTTCCGGTACCAGATACCTGATACAGTTCGGGGTAGATGGAGAAAATGGCGTGATCGACGCCACTGCCAACGGAGAGATCATCGAGAGTGGCGATGAAGTGGAGAAGGGTAGCGAGGTGATATTTAATGCCACACCCGGCGAAGGATACCGGATCAAACACTGGATCATTAATGGCGAAGTGGTCGAACCCGAAAACGAAGGGGCTTTGCTTATCCATTCGCTGGAAACGGATCTTCATGTGATGGCAAAGTTTGAAGAAGTCACAACAGGAGCACCACCGCAACGCTTCATCGCTTCCACGGAGGACGTCCTGCTGGGTCCTGGCGACGGACATGCTTGTTATGATGCCACCAAAACCATCTTTGTACCCGGACAAGGTTTTTTTTTACAGTGGCAGCCGGTGGTAGCGTAGAACTGATTGCCGGAGAAAAAATCCGCTTTTTACCCGGTACACGGGTGATGCCAGGTGGCTACCTGCATGCGTATATTGACCCTACCGGACAATTTTGCAGCGGCTTGTTTGCCCAAATGTCCGACGATCACGAAAATGAAGATCCAAAAGACCTTCTTGTGGACGTGGCGAAACACAGCGAAAGACTATTTACCATTTATCCCAACCCCGGACGTGGCCTGTTCACTTTTGATATTGCCAGTTGTCTGCACGGAAAGGACCTAACATTGGAGGTGCTTTCCAGCGACGGACGGTTGGTAGCCAGAAAACTCTTTCGTGCCAGCGAACTGCATCAGCTTAACTTAGCAGGTCACGATAAAGGAATGTACATATTGATCCTGAGGTCTGCCGGCAACCGGACTGTGGAACGTATTATCCTCTGGTAGCCGACCGCCGGTGTCTTCAATGTTATAGGTACCCAGGAGTGGATGGCAGAGAACTTGCGTGTTACCAAATACAACAATGGAGATGATATACCACGGGTTTGAGTAACACCGACTGGGAAAGCAAAACCGATGGGGCTTATGCAGTATATGCCAGTCTGGTGGACATCTACCGAGGTCTCCACCCCGCACGCGCTGACACGGAACATGTACTACGGCTACGGCGCTTTGACTCGCGGCACCTACAATAAGTTGGACGGTTTCAGTCTGCGTTGCGTACGGTATGTTGACAATTAGTGCCTGTCCATAAAGTCAGGTGTCTGAACTATACCATCAACACGATACAAAAAAAACGTTGATTCGGGTTCAACGTTTTAAAACCTTTGTTGGTTCCAGACCAAGGTTAAAGAATAATGCAAATTTATAAGATACTTCGATCAATTAATAGCTAACTTTACATATTTATTTACTTGTAAAGTGAAAAACATAATGATTGTTAGTTATTTAGGCAGTTTGTTATTCATATTATCATAGTCGTATTTTTAAGATGGCGTTTGAAAGCTTAACAGATGAGAGGATTGAGGACTTGCTGAATTGCCCGAAGCATATAGTTAATCCACAAGCGAGAAGCAGAAATAAAGCAGGACATGAACAGTTGAATTATCGTGCCAATGCCACCGATAATTCAGGGCGAAAATTTGAGATATATAAAAGACAAAATCTGCGTGAAGGAATGGAAGACGATTTTTCCTGCGGTATCAGCTGGGTGGCTCCAAATGGAGAAACATTTACATTAAAAAGATACAACGGACCCAGTCATAACCATCCTAACCACCTGGAAAAAGAACGACTTGGATACGAATGCCACATACATGTTGCAACAGAAAAATATATTAAAGCCAATAGGAAAGCAGAAGGGTTTGCTGTAGCAACAAGAAAATTCAACACGCTCGAAGGAGCTTTTCATTGCTTGGTTATAGATTGC
>PWKN01000284.1 GCA_003559735.1 Bacteroidales bacterium
AAAAGATTATTGAAATGGCGGAGGTTACAAAAGTAGGGCTTGATGTGTTTGAAAGTATGGAGAAGCTCAGGCAATGGCTTAATACCCCAAGTTATGCACTAGGCAATTTAAAGCCAATAGAATTGCTAAAAGATTCATATGGGAAAGAGTTGGTCATTAGCGAATTAACTCGAATCAATCACGGAATACTTGTATAAATGGAAGTATTTAGGCTTGCAAGAGAAAAGCATGCAACTCCATTATCAGGGAAAGGATCTGCCATTAAAGGTGCTCGTTGGAACTCTATTGGCATTGAATTAATATATACAGCCAGAAATAGATCTTTAGCAATGGCTGAAGTTGCCGTTCATTTTACATTAGCAACTATGCCAGAAGATTATGTAATGATAACCATAGATATTTCTGATAGCACTGAAACAAAGCAACTGAAAGTAGCTGATTTGCCGACAGGCTGGAAAGACTTCCCACACCCACCGTCTACTCAGAAAATTGGAGATGACTTCGTAAATGAAAACAAATATTGTATTCTAATTATACCTTCTGTTGTTACACAAGGGGACTACAACGTGCTCATAAATCCTTATCATAAAGACTTTGGTAAGATTAAAACCACAAGAATCGATAAATTTCCGTTTGATAAGAGAATATTCAAATAAATTCCGAATTATAGGAAGAATCGGGTATTTGCAAATGACGTATAATATATTTATATTTGTACGTCATAAAATTTAAAACTATGGAAACCAAATTGACACTTAGAATAAACGATAATGTTATTGAAAGAGCTAAAAAATATGCTCGTAACCACAAGACCAGCCTTTCAAAAATGATTGAAGCATATCTTGATAGTATTACCAGTCAAAAAAATACAACTGAAAAGCAATCAATCACTCCTCTTGTAGAAAGTCTGATAGGCGTAATTGATCTACCTGCAGCGTATGATTACAGAAAGGATTATCGCGATTATATAGTAGACAAATACAAATGAAAAAATTATTTATTGATACCAACATCGTTATAGATCTGTTATCACGAAGAGAACCCTGCTTTCTTGAAGCTGCTACATTATTCTCATTAGCAGATAAAAAGCAAATTAAGATAACGGTCTCATCTTTGACCATAGCTAATACCAACTATGCATTATTGAGACAAATGGATGCACGCAAGGCCAGATCAATATTGAGAAAACTCAGGTTGATTTCAGGAATTTTACCGCTAAATGAAAAGATTGTCGATTTGGCTCTTAATGACGAGACTATGCCAGATTTCGAGGATGCTCTTCAGTATTTCATAGCATTAGAGAATGCTCAGGATATAATTATAACCAGGAATTTAAAAGACTTCAGGGGATCCAAGTTACCAGTCATGACAGCCAAACAATTTATTAATGCAATGTAAATTGGCCAGTTGCTAAATGATATTGTTAAGCATCAATTATTAATACGATTTTAGTAGTAAGCTTAATTGTTTTTTCGCGTTGGAGTGGATGGCGGCTGGCACTGCTTTTGGCACTTGCATATTATGGGTCGTTCACATTTATTACACAGGTGGAGACATGGTACTTTCTTACTGATATTACGGTTTCACCCGAGTTGCTTCCCGGATTGTTCATTAAGGGTCTGCCGGTACCGTTTATACGACTTCCCTCAAAAGGGCTTAAGTAAACGGTTTTTTAACATTGGCATGGGGTTGGCGTTCAAATTCAAGACGATACGATTTAAAGCTTTTGAACATATGGCTGAGATGTATGTAAAACTTCACAAAGAGATAGTGGAAAACAATAAAGAATAGATTAAAAGCAAGATAAGATAAAAGAAAACCCAAAAGACCCCGAAAAATGTGATTGCAAGGGCCATTTAGATATTGAAGGAGTATCTGGACTATAAAAATAAAGGAGATGAAAAATGAAATACAGAATAATTATATCACTGGTTTTTTGGATTACACCTATGATTCCTTTTGCTCAACTGTCATTAACAATTGAAATCGACGGGTTGCGCAACGATAGCGGACAAATCCTTTTAGAGCTTAAAAACGAAAAAGAAGAACATATTGCAGGTTTAACCAGCACCATATCAAATAATAAATGTATTATTGTTATTGAAGACTTAAAGCCAGGTATGTATGCTTTTAAATTTTTTCATGATGAGAATAAAAACGAGAAACTAGATACTAACTAACAGGAAGACTTGCTGCAAAAAGAGTTTAATGGGCGGTTACACGGGTTGCAATTCCCGGCAGGGATTAAGGCTCATCTTTTTGCCCTTCGTGTCGGGTGCGTGCGTTTTTTTGTCATAAGTAAAGCCTTAACTGCCTGCGTGCAGCCGATTGACGAAGAAAAAAGACTCCGGCAGGTGAACATTTCCTGCAATCACAGGTTTCACTTTAGAAGTCTTACACAAAACAATTTAATACTACTGAGATATGAGTAAACATTTTGCCAGTGCACAATGGGAAGGCGCACTTCAGAACGGAAAAGGGAAATATGCCTTAAAGTCAAGCGGTTACGAAGGATCTGTTCACTTTTCATCGCGTTTTGGAGATGACAGATCAGCATCCAGTCCGGAGGAACTCATCGGAGCGGCGCATGCCAGCTGTTTTTCGATGGCTTTTTCTCATGCACTAGACCAGGAAGGCTATACCCCTGAAAAGATCCACACCTCTGCTGAGGTCACACTGTCTAAAACTGACGATGGCTTCGCCATAAGCGCCATTTTGCTTAAGACCAAAGGCAGTGTAACTGGTATTGAATATGAGAAATTCCAGGAAATTGCCAATAAGGCAAAAGATGGCTGCCCGGTGTCTAAAGCACTGGCTGTGCCCTCTATCGGGCTCGAGGCCGAACTGGAATAGAGAATGTCCGGTGCGATTAATGGGGGTAAGTTTTGCTCCTTACCGTAACCTAACCAACAGGTTTGCTGTGCTGATACCTGTGCTGGCCGGAGTCAGCTCCTAGTGGTACCTGGCGGGTGCCAGGGGGAGGTCTGGAAATGAATTATCTATCCCAAGAAAATCAACATACAACGTTCCTTTTGAATGTGGTCCATGTTGAATGGAAATACTGTTCTCGTTTCCGGGTTTAAGTTTGATTTTCAGGTGGTAAGATTTGACACCTTCGGGAAAGAAGTGGTACTGATCTATCAATTGTCCGTTCACATAAATATCCTTGGTGCTATTAAGCCAGCTTGTTTCCGGGGTTTGGTAAACCACATTCAGATAATGGATACCTCCTTGTCCCCCGTCAATATTTTTCCACCTGAGACCTGCCCCTTCCCGCGGAGGTATCTCTGTCGCTTTTTCGTTGCTTGCGAATGGCTTGCTGATCACCCTTGCGTCGCCTAAGAGAATTGTATGCTCCGCTTCTGTTAACGATGTGATCCTTTCTGTTTGTTTTTCTGCCAAATGGGGTTGAATGTCATTTTTTGCCGGGTATAACTGACTGGCAGGGATCCTGGTAAGTGGCATGTTTTCACTTTCCCAAAGCAGTCGTACCATACCGCCGATCTTTCCATCAAAATAATCAATGGCAAGAGGGTATTTTATTCCCCTGGCGAGCTCCACCTCGAACTTGAAACCGGTTGCAGCCTGGTCATGCCATTCGTCAATTACAAGTTCTTCATTGAACCACAGCCTGACCCCATCATCAACCACAACATAAATGGTATGTTTTCCGCTTGAAAGTGCTTGCAGGAACCCTGCCCACTTAATGGAATAGTTTTCATAGCCCATGCGCAGATCGACAGGGTTTCCGTATTCGAAGCTAAAGTCTGCCACCGAATCGATCCTTGAAAACAGGGGTGTTTCAAAGTTCCTCCCATCAAAGTAGTCTGCATTAAGTCCCATTCCACTTCCCCAATTGAAATCAGGAGGGGATTTTCTTGCCTGGAATCCATGTACTTTTAGGTTGCTGAACCTTACTGTGACAGGAATGTCGAATCCAAATGGTGAAGCGGCGATACCCACATACATCTTCTCTGGCATTTCAGCATATATTGAATTGAGGGAGTTCCATAACACACCATCGTGACTGTAATAACCGAAAAACCGGTTTTTTTGCCTGTGCATGCGAAGCCATACAGGATTGCCCTTTTCAGAAATTGCACCTCCGCCACGAAATAGTTTGTCTTCGCCGGCGAACAGGTTCCCCCCCACCACTTTTCGTCCGCTGAAATTTCCGTTCCCATGCAGGCTCCCAGGCACCAGTGCTTTGATGTCGATTAATGGGGAGCTCCCATCCAGACTTGCCCGCGCTACCAGAGCACCGCTCCCATCGTAGTTTGTAAATGGTGCGACAACCTCATCAACGCGAACATGAATATCGAAGTCGCCTTCCAAAACGAGGTAAGCAAAATGATGCCAGTCGCAAGCTGAGTGCAGTGCAATCTCGTGGCCTTTTGATGTGATGGTATACGCCTGGCCCTGGTCAACGACAACAGTCTTGCCCATTTCGCCTGGTATATTGGCAAAACCACCTATGTCAGCGCTTGTCAAATGAATTTCTGACGAGGGGATGAGTGGCAAAACAACCTGGCCGGTGTCTTTATCCATTGCTGCTGCAATGACCAGCTCTGTGCTATAGTGGTTGTTCGATTTGTCGGTTTCAGCGATTCGATTGACGTCCCATTCAGGATCTACATAAACATCCAGGGTGTGCGTGCCCTGGATGGCATAATAACCAATGCCCCCGCTTGTATTCAGGGTAACCGATTCACCGGGTTTTATTGATTTCGTGTAATAGTCTGACCAGTGAACGGTTCCTTTGTTTATTTGCCATATGACACCATGGATCACGCCATTGGGAGAAGCGGCCCGGCCAATATTCATAATGGTTGCGGTAAATGTGAGTGTGTCACCCTGTTTTGGTTGTTCAGGTGTCCAGCTTACATTCGTAATAACCAGGTCGCACAATTGACGGACAGGTGTAGACCCGTGTAAGGACTTAACAGTAAAAATGATTAAAAATACCAGGGTTACATATTGAATACATGATCTCCTCTTTCTCATATGTGTGTTGTTTTTTGAATGCGGATGGCAATGGCCCCGGCCCCATCCCTTTATGATATCATACATCTTATAGTGTTTGATCTCAAAATGATCCCCGGTCCTTTTTGATGCCCTGATCCTGATGAACATACCGATGGGGGTCAGCAACATAAAAAAAGCAGGCAATGATCAGGCAGTCAAAGGCTGACAGGTAGTTCATCATGTTATGGGTATTTTACAGTTTCAGGATGACGGCAGATTCTTTTCTGGCGGCTTGATGCAGGGACAATACATAGGTTCCCGGGGGGAGGTGCCCAAGCATTAACTGAACAGTTCCGGCGTTGTTTTCACTGATGCTTTCACGGGTTATAAGGTTGCCATTTACATCATGGATGGTTACTAAAGCAGCACCTTTCCGGATAAGGGGTGATACCACTGTAAGGTTGTTCGTAAATGGGTTTGGGTATGCAGAGATCTGCTCAACGTCATGTTCAGACAAAAATTGATTTCCCTGAAGGGCTGGATCGATGGTGTCTAAATGGAGTGCGACCAACTCAATGCCATCTCCTGTGCCGAGGTTCCTGGAGTATTGTTTATCGATGGGGTTGTTCCAGTGTTCATGCACGCCAAGGCTTCCTATGATTTCTCCACTTGCATCGGGTCTGTATATAATATTATCTGGCCATTGTGTCTCGCATGCGGCCTGATGAAGATAGTCATCGGCCCCGGGAATGTTTGGCCACGCCTTGTTGGTATAAGGGTTTTCTCCGTCAAACTCTGTCCTGAGAAAATCAAACGCGACAGACTCAATGGCAACCGGATCAAAAGAGAGAAATACTGAGGATGTCCAATCATCATTAAACGGAGGCATTCTGAACCTGACGGGATCATCTCCCCAGTCGGGTCCGGCATATAATGCATCCAGAATGTATATGAGGTTTTTCCTCCCCAGGTATTCTGAGCCCATGATGTCGACAAGTACCCGGTATTTCCCGTAACCTTCCCTGTTATAGGCCAATCCTGAATGCAAGTGGGCAGCAGTTTCCCTGGTCTGTGACCCATAGTGGTTTTTCGGAAAAACAGTTATTCCACCAAGCATATGTCCTTTCAACATTGGGAGGTTTATCAGGTATTCAATTTCTTCGTAGATGCTGTACAGGTGGTCCGACACGGCATTAGACATTGTGGCACCCTGATCTGAGTAGAATATGAGCGGTTCGTCACTGATCCTGACCGGAGTCCTGTCATTTCCCGTAATGTTGACCTGTGTGTGATAAATATTGGTGCCTAAATAGTTGACATCCGGGAATTCGGCACTCCATTTTTCTTGCTCTTCCTGGTAATGGTTACGCATTGGGTCACCCACATAGATGGCTTCCTGTGCGACACCCGCATTGTATACCAGTTGCCTGAGTACGGCCAACACGATCTGCGGAGAGGTTTCGGCCAGCAAGGTCCGGTCATACATGTCGTTGCGCTGCATGGTGTGCACATCGAGGTTGGTGGCCATATTTGTTGAAGTCCTGTTTAGCTTCAGCAAGATCTTTTCTCCTGCCTGGTAGCCAGTGTTCCCTTTGTTTCTTGTTTGATTGTGGTACTCGAAAATGGCTTGCCAGGCATCTTTGTCTTTTTCTGTATCTGTAAGTGCCCTGATGCCTTTCGATACCATTTGTGATACCAAAAGCTGGTTTGTGTTTTTATCCTGGAACCATACATCGTCTTGATCATCAAGGATACTATCCCGGTTAACATAGTTGGGGCATTCATTATCTGTGGCAAAAGGGTTCCAAACCCATACCACCCTGCCGGGGAAAATGCCCACTGCTTCTCCAATTGGTGAATTGGAAGGATGAGATGCCGGACCGGTGGGATTTCCGCTGATTTCGCCCGACGGAATGAATAAACTGATTGAGAAGGTCAGGAGTACGAGAATAAACAGGGCAAATGCCGTGAAGTATCTATGGTTATGAATGGCATTTTTAAACCCCCGGTAACTTAACCAGGATCCGGTAAACGCCATCAGGTGGATGACAAATGCGCTTGCAAGGGGGAATGCCACCTGCATGCAGGGATAGGAGGCCCGGCTGGGCTTGGCAGTAACCCTGGCCAGCCACCAGGCAAGGGCTGCCATACCCATGAAAAGGAAAACAACCTGGTATTTGCTTTTCTTAAAAGTGACAACAAGTTTTTTCCAGGTATTTGAAAGGTGTTTTTGTACTATTCGCATCTGTAATATGGTTTATTCCCAATTGCATTGAATTTCTCTGCAGCAAATATACCACATCAGAGATACCTCCGAATAATTCATGTACTTAAAAGCGGGTTTTAATGAACCAGGGTATTAATAACCAACTATTTTTTTTGTAATAATCCTCAGCAATCCGACATAAAAAATTTTGTCTATATTTACAACAATTTATATCATCTTGCCTGTATGACTTATAGAGTTATCGTACAATTGAATATGGTGTGGGGTTGCAGGCAACCACATGTTTTTAGCAATTATTAAAAAGACAAAGAATGAAAACAACAAGAAAGAACCTGGTAAAAACCTTTGTATTTACAGGGTTACTGTTAATGGGCGTGACTGGTTGTGAAAAAGATGACGACAACGGCAAAGGGGATACTTTAAAGGATATTGACGGGAATGTTTATGAAACCGTTGTAATAGGGGATCTTGAGTGGATGACAGAAAATTTGCGAACCAGGAATTACGCTGACGGATCACCTATTCATACAGGATTAGACCCCATAGCATGGGGAGGCATCCAGGCTGGTGCTTATACCGTTTATCCGCACGATGGATATGATGGGTCAGTGAAACCACCTGATCCTGTTGAGGGGATCAACTCAGCAGCTGAAATGGTTGCTGCTTATGGCAAGCTGTATAATTGGTTTGCCGTCAATGATGAAAGAGGCTTATGTCCTGCAGGCTGGCGGGTCCCAACTGCCCAGGAATGGGAAAACTTTGTAAATAATGACATCGGTGGCCGGCACCAGGGTGGCAGGGCGTTAAAATCAGCAAGGACAGCTTTTGGACCAGATGGGGAAACTTCAGGCACAGCCACAGATGATCACCCCAGGTGGCGCTATCATCCATTGGAAATGTATGGTCTGGATAGCTACGGGTTTTCAGCCCTTCCCGCAGGAAACCGCAGTGCCGTTCACCCTCCCGTCTGGAGTGATTATGAATTTTATTCTTTGTATGACAATGCTGGAGAATGGAGCATTTTCTGGTCATCTGACGAATCGTCAATACATCATGCAAAGTCATACGCCATGAGTTATAATTACGCAGGAGTGAATTACCGGACCGGGAGCAGCAAACGAAACGGATATAGCATCCGTTGCGTAAGAAACAAGTGATCTGTCGCCTTGACTGCCGGCTGCTTTTAATGGATGCGTTTATTGTCTGACTTCAGGTCCGGGTCCGGCAGATTTGATAACGAGTGTCAGCCTGTTGCGGTTGTCCTGGTAAGTCTGTTCGGTGCGTGAACACATGGCCAGGATAAGTTTCAGCCCAATATCTTCATCACCGGGTTCTTCTTTCAGCAAATCCATTTCACTGCCTGCAATGTCAAACACAAAACGGAGGCTGTGATCACGTTCAGAATAGGACAAGCTGATTTTTACATCAGAGTGGTCGCTGATCAGCAACAACATCTCTTCGGCCAGCAACTGTGTATAATGAGACACTTTTGGGGGCACCAGGTGCTTTTCGCAAAATGTGCTGATCTTAGCCTGTATGGCATAAATGTCATAACTGGGCGATGTAATATGAAAGTCAAGACTGCGTATCCGGTGGATAAAGGCCTTGGTTTTTCCCCGTTGCGGATGTTCGAAGATCTGTTCCGGCGGCCCTTCCTCATATATGGAACCTTCATCCATGTAAAGGACCCGGTTTGAAATGCTCCGGGCAAATTCCATTTCGTGGGTTACGATCATCATGGTCATCCCTTCTCTTGAGAGGCGGCGGATTACTGCCAGCACTTCACTGACCATGGTTGGGTCAAGGGCGGATGTGGGTTCATCAAACAGGAGGATTTCCGGATCCATAGACATGCAACGGGCTATGCCAACCCTTTGTTTTTGTCCTCCTGAAAGCTCTTCAGGCAAACTGTAGGCCTTTTCCGTTAGTCCGACCAGCTGCAGCAACTCGTATGCCCTGGCTTCAGCCTGCATTTTTGTTTTCCTGAGCAGCTTTACCGGTCCGAGACATAGGTTTTCCAATACATTCAGGTGATCATACAGGTTGAACGACTGAAAAACCATACCCATACGCTGCCTTATCTTTGGCACATTGGTGCGCTTGCTCAGGAGCGGAATACCGTCAATGAATATTTGTCCGTCATCCGGTATTTCAAGCAGGTTGATGCACCGCAGCAGGGTACTTTTTCCGGTACCTGACGGACCTATAACCGAGATTATCTCACCCTTGTTTATGTCAATGGTCACATCCTTCAGAACAACAAGGTTCCCATACTGTTTGGATAAATTGCGTATGCTGATCATGCCAACACCTCCTTTCTTTGTATTTTGCGCTTTCGTTTGGGGTCGACCCCTGTTTCTATTCTGTCCAGGATGAGTCCGAGCGACCAGGCCAGCAGGAAGTAGATCACTGCTGCCATGATTAACGGGAAGAAGGCATCGAAGGTACGGCTGCGAATAATATCACTGGCCTTGGTGAGGTCTTGTACGGCAATGTATCCAACAATGGAGGTCATTTTGAGCAATGAGATGAATTCGCCTTTGTAGACAGGGATGACACGTCGCAGAGCCTGCGGCATGACAATATAAAGAAAAGTTTGTGCCCTCGTAAACCCCGAAGCAATGCCGGCTTCAGTCTGACCCCTGTCAATGCTTTCTATTGAAGTACGGAACATCTCCGAAACATAAGCAGCAAAATTGATCCCAAATGCCACTACAGCTACCAATACCGGGTTTATACGGACCGATGCAAATACAATATAATAAATGATCATCAGCAGCACCAGAACAGGTGTGCCCCTGATCCCGGAGATGATGGCTGAGGCCGGTCGCTTAAAAAGATTGTTTTTTGACATCCGCATGGCACATATGAGTGCCCCCAGCAATGTGCCAACGATGGTTGCAAGTATGGTTATCAGGACAGTAATGTACAGTCCGTTTAATATCAGGATATAACGGTTCTCACGTATCAGGTTGTTGTAAAAACTGTCACCAATGTTCTCCAGGCGCCCTTTCAATCCAACCACTGCTTTCTCTTTTGCATGACTCCTTACAAGCACAGAGGCTCCGGAATACAGGTATGTGTCAGAAAAATCAATTTGTTCTGCCCGCTCCGCGGTTCTCATCATAGAGGCGGTGATCATGTCAATTCTTCCTGAAGCCAGCGATGGCAGAAGGCTTGCAAATGGGAGATTTACAAACACCACTTCTTTGTCAAGCCTGGCTCCAAAACGGCTGGCGATTTCCACATCAAACCCAATATACTGATCCCCTCTTACCGCCGTGAGTGGAAGTCCAAGGTCACTCACAATCCCAACCCTAAGTACGCCCTTGTCTCCGGGGTTTTTGATTTCTGGCATAGCCCCGTTGAGTTGTCCAATCCACCTGTTGTATGCTTCATCATAAGTCCCATCGCTTCTGATATATTGCAGGTATTCATTGAACTGATTTTTCAGTCCGGGGTTTTGTTTGTTGAAGCCTGCTGCAATCTCAACATAAAACAAATGTTCATCAAGGGCAGCCAGTCCGGGGTTCTCAGAAAGAAGGGGCAACAGGTAAGCCTCATCTACAAATGCTGCATCAATTCTTCCTGTGCTCAGCGATAACAGCATGTCGGGTACTGAATTAAAACTGTACTTCCCTGCATCAGGAAATGCTTCTTCGGCATATGCATCATAGATGGAACCCATCAATATACCAAGCCTTTTGTCTTTAAGCTCTTCCACACTGGTAATGTATTGTTCTCCTCCAGGCATCCTCTCCTGTGGGGGTGCCTGAACCAGTAAGGCAATACCACCTTCGTAATAACTGTTGGAGAAAAGGACCCTTTTTGCCCTTTCTTCCGTGATAGACATTCCTGCTCCTATCATATCTACCCTTCCTGCTATCAGTGCAGGCAGCAGGGCGCCGAATTCCATGTCGATGATTTCCAGCTTTTTGTTAAGTTTGTTGGCAATACGTACAGCGAGTTCAATGTCGAACCCAATAACCTCCTGGTTTGCTGAAACATATGACATTGGTTCGGTGGTGGCCGCTGTACCAAAACGCAATACACCGCTACTGAAACCGGCCGGCAGATCCGGCATGGGTCCGGGTTCTCCTTCAGGGGGCAGCCATCTGTCAAGCATCTGTTTGTAAGTACCGTCTGAGGTTATTTCTGACAAAACCTTATCGATTGTCGCTTTGAGTGCCTGGTTGCCGGACTGAACAGCAAATCCATAGTTGTCGGGAACAACGACCTCTTCAAGTACGTGAAGGGTTTCGTAACGACGGGCAATGTTTTTGAGTATGGGCATATCGTATGCGGCTGCATCGGCCATCCCGGCATCAACAGCCAGAGCGCAGTCGAGCACGGTGTTGTAATAGGCTATGTTTGCATCAGGAAACCGGCCAAGCACCAATTGGTCGGCAACGGTACCTGTGGGAACTGCAATGAGCGCTCCATCAGGTAACTGATCAAATGTTTCATAATAGTTGCCATCGGTTTTGCAACCATGGAGGAGCATAATTGCCGGCAGAATCAGCAAAATAATTGTTTTCATGTTGTTGCGTTTTGTTGTTGTTTGTGATCTGCCGCCAGGTCAGCACCACAGGCTTCACCAGTATGGCTGAACTGACTGGCTGCAGCATCTTCACCGGTAAGATAACTCCTCACGTCAGTGTTCACTTCTTATGTTTCCTGTTTTTCATCCCTGAGTATAATATGCCGATCAGCGGATCGATCAGGCGCTGGTGGTTAAACTGGTCATTGCCGTAAAAGATATCTATTTCAAAGCCTTTAGTAGCCATCACCATGGCTTCGGCCACCATCACAGGATCGTCAATGTCAAATACGCCCATTGCATTTCCTTCGTCAAGGATCTTTTTGATCAACCGGATCTCTTTGTGATCATATTCTTTACGCAGCTTCTCAACAATATCCATGTTGTTGATCAGGTCCCGGCGCAAAGCGTCATAATATACGGAGAGCTCTTTTATGGCCCCCATTCGTGTGTGCATATATGCCCTGAGCTTCTCTAACGGGTTTGATTGTTGCTTTGCGATTGCTTCAAGTTGGGAAGCCAGTACACTTACTTCTGTTTCTATAACGGCTTTGAACACATCTTCTTTGCTGGCAAAGTGGGTATATATTGTCCGCCGCCCCTTGC
This sequence comes from Bacteroidales bacterium, assembly GCA_003559735.1. GTDB lineage: Bacteria > Bacteroidota > Bacteroidia > Bacteroidales > UBA7960 > PUPG01. Next base: position 12,339 of record PWKN01000284.1, read on the forward strand.
GCGCAGCCATTGCAATATCGATCATCGAGGCTTTGCTGAAGCCGAATTTCTCGAACACCCTTTTTGCAGCGTGAACAATGTGTTCTTTTGTTGTCATCTGAACCGGATGTGTGTTGCTGCCTTTGTCCTGAAGGTTATATCCATGGATGGTTTTATCTTGCCTGCCTTACACATAATGAGTTTTCCAAAAAGGGAATAGCCGCGCTTATGGTGGACTGTATTATTCATAATGAAGGGTTGCAAGGATATGATGGCATCAGGCAAAGTTACCCCATTTGCAGAAAAAAGACAAATCGCATCAGATATTTGTTATTTTTGTTGAAGGGATTTGTCCTGTATTATCTAAGCTGTTTAATAATCAGGTTGGTTTTGTGGCGGCGGTTTGTGGTTAAACATAAAAAAAAGAGCAAAATGCCAGAAAAGAGAGTAGTTGTTCTTACCGGTGCGGGTGTCAGTGCAGAGAGTGGTATCAAGACGTTCCGTGACAGTGGTGGGTTGTGGGAAGATTATGACATTATGGATGTGGCTACGCCAGAGGCGTGGGAGCGAAACCAGGAGCTGGTGCTTGATTTTTATAATCAGCGCCGCAAACAATTGTATGAGGTGGAACCCAACGATGCCCACTATGCACTGGTTGACCTGGAAAAGGATTTTGATGTACAAATTATTACCCAGAATGTGGATGATCTGCACGAACGTGCCGGATCCAGCAATGTGATGCATCTTCATGGTGAATTGAAAAAGGTCAGGTCGTCGGTCGATGAACGCCTGGTCTATGATCTGGACGGTTGGGAGCTGAAGCCGGGAGACAGGTGTGAAAAAGGCGCACAGCTTCGTCCGCATATTGTATGGTTCGGAGAACCGGTCGACATGATCCCAGCGGCCGCTGAGTTGTCAAATTCGGCCGATATATATGTTATCATAGGCACATCATTGAATGTTTATCCTGCTGCCGGACTGGTAAGTTATGTTCGGCCGGGAACACCCATATACCTGATAGATCCGGGTGAGCTGAGCGTTGGTCATATCCCTGGCCTCACTTTTATAAGGGAAAAGGCGGGGACAGGCACCAAAAAGCTGGTAAGCGAACTGAAAAAGGATCACACCTGAGCAGGTGCCCCTTGTATGCCGTGAATGTTGCCTGACTGCTGATAAATAACCTTTGACCGATCATTGTACATGATGCGAAAGTTGTCTGTAAAAGAACTGGGGCGCAAAACACCAGAGCTGTATAAGGCTTCGGATAAACTGCCTGTTGTTTTGGTGCTCGACAACGTGCGGAGCATGATGAATACCGGTTCGGTTTTTCGCACTGCCGATGCCTTTCTGATGGAAGCTGTTTTTTTATGTGGCATCACAGCTACTCCGCCGCACAGAGATATTCACAGGACAGCACTGGGTGCAACCGAAACGGTTGCCTGGAAATATTTCCGGAAAACCACCGGTGCAGTTGAACAGTTAAAACAGAAAGGTTTTACAATAATCGCATTGGAGCAAGCCACAGGCAGCATCGACCTGACAGACTTCCGGCCTGTGAAAGGGAATGAATACGCACTGGTGTTTGGAAATGAAGTAAAAGGGGTTGATGAGGAGGTCCTGGCTTTATGCGACTACTGTGTTGAAATCCCGCAGTTCGGTACCAAACACTCCCTCAATATTGCGGTCAGCGCCGGAATCGTTGTTTGGGATCTTTACTCAAAGCTGAGTATGCCTTAGCTGTTATGATCTCAACAGAAACTGTTGTCTGGCTGTCAGTATTTGCCAAACAGCCAGGTTATACCGAAGAGATAAACAGTCTTTTGATGATTCCCGGAATATGCTGTTTATAGGGGGGGAACCTGGCGGGCAGTTCAAATAAAGTGGTGTTTTTAAAGACACTCTTTGTGTGTGAAAAGGTGTCAAAGCTGTATTTGCCGTGGTATCTTCCAAAACCACTCTCCCCTGTGCCACCAAAAGGCAGATGCGGATTAGCCGCATGCAGCATGGTGTCATTGATGCTTACCCCTCCTGAAGAAGTATTGCTCAGCAGCTTTTTTTGAAATTGCCTGTTTTTTGAAAAGATATACAGTGCCAGCGGCCGGGGTTTGTTGTTAATGAATGCGATCGCTTCATCTTCGTTGTCATATGTAATGACGGGCAGTATCGGGCCAAACACTTCCTCTTCCATAATTATGCTGTTTTCGCAATGGTCGACCAGGGTGGGCGATATATACAAGGTGTCTTTGTTTGTCTTTCCGCCAAAAATGATGGCTGCATCTTCCAGGTAATTTAACAGCCGGTCGAAATGTCTTGTGTGGACAATCCGGCCATAATCGGCTGACTGCTCCTGGTCTTCGCCAAAAAAGGAGATGATCTTATCCTTAATCCCGGCAATGAGTTCATCTTTAATCGTTCTTTGAACAAGCAAATAATCTGGCGCAATACATGTTTGTCCGGCGTTCACAAACTTCCCGAAAACGATTCTGGAAGCTGTTTTAACGGGGTCATATGTTGCATCAACCACGCAGGGTGACTTTCCGCCCAGTTCGAGGCAGACGGGTGTAAGGTTTTCTGCAGCGGCTGCCATGACAATTTTACCTACTGTTCGTCCCCCTGTGAAAAAAATATAGTCAAACTTCTTTTTTAGCAATTCCTGTGTTTTTTCTGCACCGCCAATAACGACCTCTATGGTTTGCCTGTCGAAATATGCCTCCAGCATCTCCTTTAATACGGTTGCACTGTGCCAGGATAGCTCCGATGGTTTGAGGGTAACCGTATTGCCAGCCGCCAGTGCCCCGATAAGGGGCAGTATGTTTGCATGGACAGGGTAATTATAGGGTCCGATGATCAGCACCTTTCCGAATGGCTCTTTCAGTATGTGTGAAGTTGCCAGCGGAAAGGCAATCCAGCTGGTTTTCACCTTTACAGGCTTTGCCCATTTCCCGATGTTGTTGATGAAAAAAGCAATTTCCCGCTGACAGTAGGCAATCTCAGTAAAAATTGCTTCTGCCCGGGGTTTGGCAAGGTCTTTCCGTAATGCATCGTACAGTTTGTCTTCGTAGGCACTGATTGCTGCTCCAAGCTTTTTCAACAGGTCTGTCCGCTGACGTATGCTTTTCTTAAGGTGGATCATGGACTATTCAAATGTAAAGGAGATCAATATGCTGCGGGCGTTGAGCCGGTCAATGGAGTCATAATACCTTGTGGCTTCCTCACCAGGCCTTATCAGGTTGGTGATGCCAAAGGAAGCTTTTAACTCGGCAGCAAACTTGAAATAGAAAAAATAGTGGTCAAACCCTACGCCCACTTCATAATGAATGTCATTTCTTCCCACACGGGCCAGTATGTTGTCGCCCACCCCCAGTTCAATGGACGCCAGGTCGTGGGTATATTTGAAACCGCCGAGAACATAGGCCCTGGTGTTGGTCATCCTGGCCGATTTGTATTTCATGTGGAGGGGAAACTCCAGCATGGTAACCTCAAAATCCTGGTCTGTATCCGGATTGCGGTGCCATGTATTGCCGTTGCCGGCCGGCATGTAGTACTCCAGGAAGCGGTCGCCAAAAGAAATGGCGGGGATAAACCGCAGGTCAAGGTAGTCGTTGATCTTGAGGTTGGAAACGATGCCGATGTGAAATCCATAATTGGGTTCAGGCAATACATATTCGAAGTTGTGTGCCGTTTCCAGGTTTTCGACAGTCCTTACTGCATAATTCATGGTGTTCAAACCCAGTGAAAAACCGAAATGGTATGGGCGGTGATCATGCTCAAGGCGGTTCTCAAAACGCAGTATCCTGCCACCGCGCTGTGCGTTGGTTGTGAGTGGTGCCAGCAACATGATGCAGCAAATGGCTGTCAGTAGTTTGAGTTGATGTTTGCTTTTCACGACAACAGTGTATTAATGGACTGTTCCAAATTATATGATTTCAACAAGGCAACAGGTGTACTGGTTGACCGCCTGCAAGCATTGTAACGTAAAACGCATCGGTGTTATTTTATCAGGGAGCAAGCCGCGTAATTTTCCATTGGCCGTTTTGATGCGTGTAGAGCAACCGGTCATGGAGCCGGTTTTCCCGTCCCTGCCAGAATTCTAAAGTTTCCGGATGCAGCCTGAAGCCACCCCAGTGGACGGGTCTTTCAACGGTTTTGCCAGCGTATTGGTTCTCAATGGCTGAAAAAGCTTCTTCGAGCCTGGCCCGGCTGCTTACCTCCTGACTCTGTGGCGATACTACAGCGCTGATCTGGCTTTTCCTGGGCCGGATGGCAAAATAGTCATCCGATGTGGCATCGCTCACCTTTTCTGTTCTGCCGCCCACCCTGACCTGCCGTTGCATTTCGAGCCAGAGAAATACCAGTGCGGCATTCGGATTGTTATTCAGTTCAACCCCTTTTTGGCTGTTGTAATTGGTGTAGAACACAAAACACCCGTCGCTGTCAACCTCCTTTAGCAGGAGAACCCTTGCAGCAGGCTTGTTGCCTGGCGTAACAGTGGCCAGGGTCATGGCGTTGGGCTCAGGTACCTGGTTCCTGATCGCCTCATCGAGCCATTTGTTGAACAGTGTAATGGGACTGGGAGGCACTTGTGACTCATCAAGGAAATACAACTGGTATTCTTCACGCAGTGCACGGAGGTCTTTCTTCATCTGCAAGACTTTATCATGGTTTTACGTTGCCTGGTAACCGGATATGACACACAAATCAGTTCTGGCAGAACTTTAGCATGGCTTCAGACAACAGTTTGTCCTTGTTAACAGGCACAACACCAACCATCTCACATACAAGTCCGCCACCCAGGTTGCATATCCTGGCCATCAGTTCCACAGGGGTATTGACAGCTACACAGAGGGCTGCCAGGGCGATGACGGTATCTCCGGCACCCGATACGTCGGCCACATCGCGAATGTAGGCTGGGATGGATCCCGATTCACTGTGGCCATTTGAGTTGCGCCGGCAATAATAGATGCCTTTTTCCGACAGGGTGGCAAGCACAATACCCACCTGCAGTTTGTCCTGCAACGCAAGCACCGCTTTATGGATCTGGGCGGGCTCGATGAGCTCTCCATTCAGGTTGAGGCCTTCACGAAGTTCTTTCAGGTTGGGTTTGATCAGTGTGACGCCCTGATATAGTGAAAAATTTTTCTTTTTTGGGTCAACCACAACGGGCACATCATGTTCTTTGGCCAATGCAAGTATATGCTCTATCATGACTGGCGAAATGACCCCTTTGTCGTAATCTTCAAATACAATGGCATCAACGCCATTGCTGTCGAGCAGGTGTTTTACTTTTTTCATCAGGGCAGCCGACTCTTCTTCCCGGAGATAATAGGCAACCTCTTCGTCCACACGAAGCATCTGGACATTGTTGCCAAACACACGAAACTTCACGGTTGTCAGGCGTTGGTCGCTGGTAATGATGCCTTCGCCGGTGAGTCCCTTTTCGTCGAGCAATTCTTGAAACAATTGTCCCTTGCTGTCGTTTCCGATCACAGAGCACAAAACAGGAATCCCTCCCATGTTCTGTATGTTCATGGCCACATTGGCCGCCCCGCCCAGGCGACTTTCACGCTTGTTCAGTCTGACAATGGGTACGGGTGCCTCGGGCGATACACGGTCTACGTTTCCCCAAAGGTAGGCATCTATCATCACATCACCGATGATTAGCAGCTTTTTGCCCACAAATGAATGAAACAAGCTGGAGATAGTACTTTTTTCTGTCATGAATGGTCAGTTGATTGATTCGCTATTTTGGTGTGTTGTTTTGTTGGTGTGCTGCTGATCGTCCAGGCATAAAAGTGCCGGACCTGGTGGAAAAACAGAACCCTTGCCGGACATGTTACCCGGTAAATTTGCGTTGTCCATGGTTTTTTAAGAACAGGATGGATGGTCTGACAATGGGCAATCCTCTTCCAATAAAAGTGAAACGTTCGATGTACTAACTTTATTTTAGATGGGAGAGTGCTTTTTTCATTCTCTTCAACGCTTCGATAAGCAGATCATCTGAAGTTGCGTAAGAAAGGCGCACGCATTCATCATCACCAAAGGCACTGCCGGGTACCATAGCAATGTGTGCGGTTTTTAGCAAATACATGCAGAAGTCAGTGGCATCCTTTATGAGCTGCTGCTGGTATGATTTGCCAAAATACTCTTTGACGTTGATAAAAAGATAGAATGCCCCTTGCGGGGTGTTGGTTGCCGTTCCGGGAATATCTTTCAGCATGCTGATCACCAGGTCGCGCCGCTCCCTGAATTTGTCGAGCATGTGCTTTGTTTCGCCGGGATCGGTTTCCATGGCTTCCAGCGCTGCACGTTGCGCAACAGAGCATGCCCCGGATGTAACTTGTCCCTGGAGCTTGGCACACGCTTTTGCAATATCGGCATGGGCGGCAAGGTAACCCAGGCGCCAGCCTGTCATGGCAAACCCTTTCGACACCCCGTTAACCAAAATCACACGGTCCTTGATGGAGTCAAATTGGGCAATGCTTTCGTGCTGCCCGCCAAAGTTTATATGTTCGTATATTTCATCGGAGATAATGAATATGTCAGGATGCCTGGCAAACACATCTGCCAGCGCCCTGAGTTCCCCGTGAGAATATACCGAGCCGGTGGGGTTGCACGGACTGGAGAATATGAACATGGTTGTTTTTGGGGTGATGGCTTGTTCCAGTTGTGACGCGGTGATCTTAAAATCGTTTTCAATGCCTGCCTTTATGTAAACCGGTTTGGCCTCGGCCATCTTTACGATTTCCCTGTAGCTTACCCAGTAAGGTGAGGGGACAATTACTTCATCGTCGGGGTTGACCATGCATAACATGGCATTGGCAATGGCTTGTTTGGCGCCAGTGCTTACCAGTATCTGACCGGGAGAATACGTGAGCTTGTTGTCGCGCAACAGTTTTCTGCAGATCGCTTCACGCAGGTCAGCGTAGCCGTTTACGGGCGGATAAAAAGAATAGTTGTCGTCAATGGCTTGCCTGGCAGATTCTTTTATGTTTACAGGGGTAAAAAAATCGGGCTCCCCGACACTAAGATTGATCACATCGTGACCTTCGGCTTTCAGTTCGCGACTCATTCCCGACATGGCGAGGGTTTCTGACTCAGCCAACCTGTTGATTCTCTCTGATAATCGTATCATGGCAAATTATATAAAAAAATACCAATGCAGGATGCATTAAGGCACGGTCATGCATTGATGGGTAAACACTGAATGATGGTTATACTGTATATGGTGGCTGACAATTATCTGTTGCAACGTGCACGTGCAATTGTCAGGCAGCAAAAATAGCAAAATTAAGCCATTTGCCAAAAGCAATTATCTTTGTAAAATAAAATGAACAGCCATGGGTGACATCTATTACATTTTGCGATACACCATTCCGTCGGTCGTTGTTTTTATTACTGCCTGGTTTTTGCTAAAGGAGTTTTTCCAGCAGGAAAACAGGCGACGTCATGCAGACCTGATGCATGAACGCATGCGTATATCGATGCCATTGCGTTTGCAGGCGTATGAGCGGCTGGTGCTGTTTTTGGAGCGAATATCGCCAAATAAGTTGATTTTAAGGGTGTACCGGCCTGAGTGGAAGGCAACGGAATTGCAGAAACAGTTGTTAAAGAGTATTCGCGATGAATACACGCACAATCTGTCGCAACAGGTATATATCTCTCCCCAGGCATGGGAGTTGATCAACCAGGCTTTTGAAGAAAGCATGGGCCAGATCAATGCATTGTCTTCTTCGTTGGATGAGGGAGCCACCGCTGCTGACCTCAGCCAGAAAATCCTGGAGACAGACCTCGAAAAATCAGCTACAAAAAAGGCGCTCGATTTTTTGAAGAGTGAAGCCCGCAGGAGCTTCTGACCATTTATGACGGGCAATAACCACGGCGGGCCTGATCCAGGCGTATAAAAATTGAAGATTGTTGAATGGAAATTACATTAAATAACCGTCCGGAGCGTTTCCCGGAAACAGACAGCATGTCGGTGAGCACGTTGCTGGAAAGGAAGAATTTTACATTTAAGTTTTTGGTTGTCAGGATCAATGACAAAACAATACTGCCCGACGCCTACGACCACACCATAATCCATGATGGCGATGATGTCAAGGTAATACACCTGATCAGTGGGGGTTGACGGAGTGCTGTTGGCCGAAGCCGGTGCAGGTACTATCTTGGCACTGCCGGGTTCATATGTCCGATGCCAACCAACCGGTCATACAGGTCGCCAGGCCGGCGGTGGTATACATAGATCGTATAATCATTGTCTGTCACTGAATGGCGGCCTTCGATAAACCCGATATCTACCGGACGCCCTTCTTCCTGCAGATAGGCATAATGGTAGTTATAATACCCCTGTTTGAGCAGCAGGCTGAGTTCGTATGCCTGTTCTCCGTAATTGTAATTCATTTTGTTCTCTTCTGACAAGTGCCAATCAGTCAGGGCCCCCATAACAAACAGGTGGCCCTGTTCAAGTGGACCTCCATCCATGGGCAGATGAAAATGCACCCATGCATAGTCGGCCTCCAGCATGTCATTGGGTGCATCGTGCGTCATGACCTGGAACCTCCCGTTAAGGTCGTCGTCGGTGATGTACCTGTCATAAGTACGTCGTCTGTCGGGCAACAGGTATACATCCCAATGCCTCCTGGAAGACCGGATGTCTTCCACACGCTCCGAAAGATACCTTAGGCTGCGGATGTCAAAACGCCTGAACTCATTATTTCCGTCAAACAGCATTTTGTCTTCATGGTCGTAGATCAACAGATCGCCCTGGATGGTCCTGGGAGGCAGGTTGGTGATCGCATTGTCCCAACGGCCATTTTGTGTGATGACAACCTTCAGGTCGCGGTAGGGATTTGCAATTCGGTAATTGCTGGTATTGATGTTGAATGTGAGCTGCTGTTTATGGTCGCGGTAGCGCACAAGGTCGGCCTGGTGCGCGTACCCTTCAATGGTTACATTTTGTTCGAAAACAGAAAACCTTCTTGTAAAGACCACATGGTCGCGATCTCCGTCAAGGAACACCTTTAATATGTAGTTTCCCGATTTGGAAGGCCTGAGGTTGGGTCCCGGAAATTCAAGCCAGTAATGGGTATAGGGAACCCTGGTGTTGACCGACCGACGGTAATCCCTGATCTGGTCTTCATAAAATCCGTCTATGTATTCATGTTCCATCAGGTCAGAGGGTTGCCACAGTGCATCACAATGAATGATGGTGTAGTAATACTGTTTGTAATCTGCATCCAGATCATCAAAACGCAGCATTAGCCGGTCGCCGGCATGCATCCTTATCAGGGGATCAGACAACTCAAACCCAACCTGATTAAACAAAACGGTTTTGATGTTGTTTTTATGGATGTAGTCGCCATAAAGAAAAAAATCTGTATTTCCTGCCTTTGTACTGTTCCCCATTACAGCAGCAATGGTGACAAATACAATGGCAAAACACAAGAGGGCGTGACGGTCATTCCCTGAAAAAATACGGTAATGGATGTTTGTCATTTTTTGTATATCGCTGAAATGTACAGGACAAAGCTAATCAAAAATGAAATGATGGCAAAAGGTTTCCTGTTTGTTAAAAATATCTCTAATTTTGTTGCCGGTCATTCAATTAATTATAATATGTACTGAAGATGTCGACAGTGATTAAGATCAGGCGTGGTTTGAATATTCCCCTGCTTGGGTCTGCCGAAAGAATACTGCAGAAACCACCATTGGCGACGGAGTATGCTGTAAAGCCAACCGACTTTCATGGACTGGTGCCCAAAATGATGGTGGAGGAGGGAACCCGCGTGAAGGCAGGCAGTCCGTTGTTTTTTGACAAGTACAATCCAGATGTTGTTTTTACTTCTCCCGTAAGTGGTGTTTACAGGCAACTGGTAAGGGGTGCGAAGCGACGCATCCTGGAAGTCCGCATCGAACCTCACCGTGAAAACGATTATGTTGATTTCGGTGCCGGACAGCCTTCGTCCATGTCGCGGGACCAGATCACCAAAAAGCTGTTGCAAAGCGGACTGTGGCCGGTTATCAGGCAGCGGCCGTATTCGGTCATTGCCAATACCAATGACAAACCCCGTGCGATATTTATCAGTGGGTTCAAGACGGTGCCCCTTGCACCCGACCTCGATTTTTTTGTATACAACCAGGAAAATGAATTCCAGCTGGGGCTTGATGTGCTGGGACGGCTAACCGATGGTGATGTGCATTTAAGCATCCATGCGAAAGAGACGGGTTCGAAGGCTTTTCTTGAGGCCACGGGTGTACGTATTCACCGTTTCAGCGGTCCGCATCCTGCAGGCAATGTAGGAATACAGATCCATCATATCCGTCCGGTAAACAAAGGGGAGGTCGTCTGGTATGTAGATGTGCAGGATGTAATTGCCATTGGCCGTTTGTTTTCAAAAGGGATCTATGATGCACAAAAAATTGTGGCACTTACCGGCTCAGAGGTCCTGAAGCCCCGCTACTACAAAATTATTCGGGGTGCACAGATAACTGCCTTTACCGGAAACAATATCAGGGAAGAGGAAGACACAAGACTGCGCTACATCAGCGGTGATGTATTGTCGGGCGAAAAAATCACACCTGATGGGTTCATTGGCTTTTATGATGACCAGCTAACCGTTATCCCTGAGGGCGATAAGCCGGAATTGCTGGGTTGGCTGATACCAAAGATCAACAAGTTCAGTGTGTCCAGGACCTTCTTCTCATTCATGATGCCCTGGAAAAAGTACCGGCTCAATACAAATATCCGCAGCGGTGAGCGGCCGTTTGTAATAACCGGACTCTATGAGAAAGTATTGCCGATGGATATCCTGCCCATGCAACTCATAAAGTCTGTTATGATCAATGACATAGACCTGATGGAAAAACTGGGGATCTATGAGGTGGCTCCTGAGGATTTCGCCCTGTGTGAATTTGTTTGTCCGTCGAAAATTGAAATGCAGTCGATTATCCGGGAAGGCCTGGATAATATCAGGAAAGAGTTTGAATAATGTAATCTGGTGTTTTGGATAATAACTTATAAAACAAAGGACATTGAAAGCTTTACATGATCTGTTGATGAATGTTAAGTCCCGCTTTGAAAAGGGAGGCAGGTTTGAAAAGTTCTACCGTACGTTTGAAGCTTTTGAGACATTTCTGTTTGTAGGGGGTAATGTTACAAACCGGGGGAGTCACATTCGTGATGCCATTGACATGAAACGCACCATGTTCCATGTAGTCATTGCCCTGGTGCCGGTATTGCTGTTTGGGATGTGGAATGTTGGCTATCAGCATTACCTGGCAACAGGATTGGATGCTGATTTTATTGACCAGTTTGTTTTCGGACTGATCAAGGTGCTGCCGCTGGTAATAGTGAGCTATGTTTCCGGACTGGCGATCGAGTTTTTGTTTGCCACCATCCGTGACCATGAGGTAAATGAGGGCTTTTTGGTTACCGGCCTGTTGATCCCGCTGGTCATTCCTGTCACCACCCCCTTGTGGATGGTGGCCGTTGCCACTGTGTTTGCTGTCATTATTGGCAAGGAGGTTTTTGGCGGCACGGGGATGAATATACTGAACCCCGCCCTGCTTGCACGGGCTTTTTTGTTCTTTGCTTACCCAGCGCATCTTTCAGGCGATGATGTATGGATATATACAGGTCTCAGCGAGGGTCAGCAGCTGATTGACGGATTTAGTGGCGCTACTCCGCTGGCTGCAATTGCCGCCGGAGAGATGCAGAATTTCCCTTCGGTGATGGAGATGTTCCTGGGTACAATACCCGGATCGGTCGGTGAAACATCAACGCTTGCTGTTTTGGCCGGAGCACTGATATTGGTTGCCACCGGGACAGGCAGTCTGCGCATCATGCTTTCTGTAGTGGCTGGCGGACTGATAACCGGGTTGCTTTTTAACCTGTTTGCCGTTAATGCATATATGGAGATCCCACCTTACTATCATTTGATCATGGGTGGTTTTGCTTTTGGTGCCGTGTATATGGCAACCGATCCGGTAACAGCTGCACAGACAGGTACAGGAAAATATATTTATGGGTTTTTGATTGGTGTGGTTACAATATTAATACGAGTGGTAAATCCTGCATACCCGGAGGGTATGATGCTTGCCATACTGTTTATGAATGTATTTGCGCCGCTGATCGATCATTATGTTGTACAGGCAAATATAAAAAGGCGTATGCGCCGTGTGCAGCAACCGGAAGCCGAATTTGTGCGCAAATAATGATGTGCCAGGCAATGACCACCTGCAGGAAAAGACGGATGCATGGTGCATGACCAGGTTGCTGCCTGCCAACTTGCAACAGCCGGGCCAAGATGACCCGGATAGTGTTAAACCAAGTATGTGAAAATATTGAAGCAATGACAAACCGTTATGTGTTCCTTTACGCCTCAGCAATGGTGATCATTGTGGCACTCATCCTGTCAGGTGCTGCCACCTTGCTCAGACCCCTGCAGGAACGTAATATGCGCATCGAAAAGATGCAGAACATTCTTTCTGCGATAAACATTCCTGCGTCAAGGGCTGAAGCAGAAGACCTGTTTAACCGGTACATACAGGTTGCCAAGATTGTTGATCACCAGGGTGAAGAGATTGATGGAGATGCCTTTGAGGTGGAGCTGCAGGATGAAATCAGGAAAGAGGTTAAAGACCGTCAGTTGCCGGTTTTTATAGCCGATGTTGACGGGGAGACATATTATATTGTTCCCTTAAGGGGTGCCGGACTATGGGGACCGATATGGGGCTATGTCGGACTGGAGGCTGATCTGGTGACCATTGCCGGGGCAAATTTTGATCATTCCAGTGAAACCCCCGGACTGGGAGCTGAGATTGCTGACCGTAGTTTTGAACAGCAGTTTCGTGGAAAAAAAATATTTGATGAAGAAGGAAACTTCCGGCCTGTCCGCGTTATAAAAGGGGTGGCACCTCCCGGCGAGCCACATCTTGTTGACGGCATCAGCGGGGGTACCATTACATCCAATGGCGTAACCAATATGTTGCGCGACGGACTTGAAGTGTATATATCTTATTTTGAAAAAATCAGATCATCATGAGCAAGGACAATAACAAACAGCGGGAGGCTTTGTTTTCTCCCAAAAACAAGAAACTGCTAACAAATCCGTTGGGCAGGGACAACCCGATCAATGTCCAGGTTCTTGGCATATGCTCTGTGCTTGCCATTACCGTTCAGCTGCGTACGTCACTTGTGATGGCCATTTCTGTGGTTGCCGTAATGGGATTTGCCAATGTGATCATTTCATTGCTCAGAAAGACCATCCCTCCAAGAATCAGGATCATCGTACAACTGACAGTGATCGCCTCGCTGGTGATCCTGGTTGACCAGGTGCTGAAAGCATACGTCTATGATGTGAGCCGACAGTTGTCGGTGTTTGTCGGACTGATCATTACCAATTGCATTATCATGGGACGCCTGGAGGGCTTTGCCCTGAACAACAAACCATGGCCATCGTTCCTCGACGGCATAGGAAATGCTGCTGGCTACGGATGGGTGCTTCTGGCCGTTGGCTTTTTCAGGGAGCTGTTCGGTTCGGGAACCCTGTTCGGATACCAGGTTGTGCCTGATGCTTTTTATCGTTTTGGTTATGAAAACAACGGTTTTATGATATTGCCGCCCATGGCGCTGATCACCGTGGGGATCATTATCTGGGTCCAACGGCACAGGGACCGCAGCCTTGTAGACATCAGCTAAATATCAGCGGAAAAAATTAAAAAACTGAAGAAATGGAAGAATTAGTAAACATATTTGTCAGGTCAATATTTATTGACAATATGGTGTTTGCCTATTTTCTCGGAATGTGTTCGTATCTTGCCGTGTCGCGCACAGTCGATACCAGCGTTGGACTCGGTTTTGCGGTGATCTTTGTCCTGGGCATCACTGTTCCGATCAATTATCTGCTGGAAAGTTATATCCTGGGAAGGGGAGCGCTGGCGTGGCTGGGGCCGGAATTTGCCACCGTAGATCTGAGTTTCCTTACATTTATCATGTTCATTGCGATTATTGCAGCAATGGTTCAGCTGGTTGAAATGATCATCGAAAAGATCAGTCCGACATTATACAACTCACTTGGGATCTTTCTCCCCCTTATTGCCGTCAACTGTGCCATCCTGGGTGGCTCACTATTTATGCAGGAGCGTAATTATGCCAACCTGGCCGAGGCTACTGCATTCGGACTGGGCAGTGGGGTTGGCTGGTTTCTTGCCATTGTCGGGATCGCTGCAATACGCGAAAAAATAAGGTATTCAGCCGTTCCGGCGCCATTGAGGGGACTGGGCATTACCTTCATAATCACGGGTCTGATGGGTATTGCATTTATGAGTTTTATGGGGATAGAGTTGTAAAGAATCACGCTTAAAAACATTGTCATGCTATTGTTAGAAATTGGTAACTTGTGGATTATCGTTCTGAGCGTTGTGATGTTCCTGTTCGTCATGTTACTGCTCGTGGGCGTGCTTTTGTATGCAAGGGCAAAACTTGTACCGAGCGGTCCGGTGAAGATCAATATCAACAACGAAAAGGAGCTCGAAGTCAATGCAGGCGACACGTTGCTGACCACACTCTCGAGGGAGTCGATCTTCCTGCCCAGCGCCTGTGGGGGAGGAGGCACGTGTGCCTTGTGCAAGTGCCAGATAATGGACGGTGCAGGTGACATACTGCCAACGGAAGTAGGATACTTCACCCGGAAAGAGATACAGGAAAAATGGCGCCTTAGCTGCCAGGTGAAGGTGAAACAGGACCTGGATGTAAGGATCCCCAAAGAGATCTTTGGCATTAAGAAATGGGAATGCGAAGTGGTGTCAAACCGCAATGTGGCTACCTTTATCAAAGAGTTTGTTGTGAAGCTTCCCGAAGGTGAAAACCTCGAATTTCAGTCGGGCGGCTATATCCAGATAGATGTACCGCCATGTGAAGTCCCTTTTTCAACCATCGATGTCGAAGACAGGTTCAGGGAGGATTGGGACAAGCTGCAGATGTGGGATCTGAAAATGGTCAATCCTGAACCCATTTTCCGTGCTTATTCCATGGCAAACCATCCGGCCGAAGGAAACATCATCAAGCTGAATATACGTATCGCCACCCCGCCGTGGGACAAAAAGAAGAACAGGTTTATGAATGTGAACCCTGGCATTTGTTCTTCATATGTGTTTTCCAGGAAGCCGGGAGACAAAGTGACCATTTCGGGTCCGTATGGCGACTTTTTTATAAAGAATACCGGGAATGAGATGGTGTATATCGGTGGTGGTGCGGGAATGGCCCCGTTGCGGTCGCATATTTTTCATTTGTTCCATACCCTGAAAACCAACAGGAAGGTGTCTTACTGGTACGGCGCCAGGTCGAAGAGGGAGGTCTTTTATGAAGAAGACTTCCGGAAAATCGAGGCAGCCTTTCCCAATTTTACTTTCCATATTGCGCTTTCTGAACCCCTGCCCGAGGATAAATGGGATGGATATACAGGGTTTATCCACCAGGTGGTGCTCGATCATTACCTGAAAGAGCACCCCGAACCCGAGGAAGTGGAATACTATCTTTGCGGTCCACCCGTTATGAATGAGTCAGTGTTGAATATGCTCGACAATTTGGGTGTTCCTGATGAGAATATTGACCTTGATGACTTTGGTGGCTGATCTTGTGGAACGCATTTGAATACCCGGTGATGATGAAAAACCGATTTCAACGTGCCAACCGTATTGTCTGGACAGGGTTTTACGCCAACCTTGTCCTCACGCTGCTCAAGCTGACCGCAGGCATACTGGGTCGCAGTGCGGCTATGGTTGCCGATGGCATTCACTCGGTAAGCGACTTCATGACCGACCTGGTGGTTGCAGGCAGCCTGAAGGTTGCGGCAAAACCAAGTGACGGGAATCATAAATACGGACATGGCAAGGTTGAAACATTGGCAGCTGCATTTGTCGGGGGCGTGTTGTTTTTTGTCGGGGCAGGGATACTCTATTCGGGGGCAAAGAACGTCATCGGCCACTTTGCTGATAGTCCGCTCCAGCCACCGGGAATGATCGCATTGTATGCAGCGGTTTTTTCTATTGCTGTGAAAGAAGTGTTGTATCATTATACCTTGCGTACCGGTAAGCGTGTTGACAGCAAAGTTCTGATTGCCAATGCATGGCACCACAGGAGTGATGTTTATTCTTCCCTGGCTACCCTGTTGGGGATTGGAGGGGCCATATTTCTTGGCAGCCGGTGGGCGATACTCGACCCGTTGGCCGCTGTTGTGGTCAGCTTTTTTATATTCAGGGTGGCTATTGGCATCATCTGGGAAGCGATGATGGAACTGATCGAAACGTCATTGCCATCAAAAAAGGAGAAAGAGATCCTGCAAATTGCGGGCAAAGTGAACGGGGTGTTTAATCCGCATGACCTGAAAACAAGAAAAATTGGCAGCAACATTGCGATTGACCTGCACATACAGGTGCGCCGCGATCTGAACATAGAAGAAGCGCATGACATAACCGTTCAGCTGGAGAAACGGTTGCGTGCGGCATATGGAGAAGAAACACACATTTCGGTGCATGCAGAACCATTATAGTGTTGCCTGATAGATTCAGGGATCATACAGGTTATGTTGGGGTCAAAAAATATTGGTTGTAAACATAATAATACAGAAAAAATGAAGAGCGCTTGTATAATTGGTTTTGCGGTAGTTGTGCTTGTTGGTTGCGGACTGGCTGACAGACCGCAGCAGCAGGTTAGTATACGCGGCATGGTATTTGGGACCTATTATTCGATCATATATTATGATGAGGATAAAACCGATTTCAGCAACGATATAGACAGTATTCTCCTGGAGTTTAACCGCTCTCTTTCCTTTTATGACGAGCATTCGCTGCTGTCAAAAATAAACAGGAACCAGGAAACAGTCCCCGACGATTATTTCATCAGCGTGTTCACAAGGGCCCGTGAAATATCTGCAGAAACTGGTGGTGCTTTTGACGCTACAGTCTTTCCACTGGTGAATGCATGGGGATTCGGGACCTCTGGCAGGGCAGAGATGACCGCCCGAAAGATAGACAGCCTGATGCAGTTTGTCGGGTACGGGAAGATCTGGCTGGAAGACGGACATGTAAGGAAAGCAGATCCAAGGGTGCAACTTGATTTTAATGCGATTGCCAAAGGATATGCTGCTGATGTTATCGGTATGTTCCTCGAGTCGGTGGGAGTGGTTAATTATCTGGTGGAGATTGGAGGGGACCTTGTGGCAAAGGGGATTAAGCCCGATGGTACCCGGTGGCGAATCGGCCTCGAAATTCCAGCTGAAGATGCCTATGAACCACAAACGTGGGATTATTTTGTGGAGATCGAAGATGCCGGACTTGCTACATCAGGAGATTATCGCAGGTACTACGAGGAAGGCGGACAAAGGTTCTCGCATACCATTGATCCGTCAACAGGATACCCGGTTACCCATCATATGATGAGTGTGTCGGTTTTTGCCCCCGATGGCATGTCGGCCGATGCCTATGCCACTGCCTGCATGGTCATGGGATTGGAGAAAGCCATTGATTTTATTGAAAACCACAGCGACCTCGAAGCCTATTTCATATTTGCCCGGGATGATGATGAAGGGTTTGGCTACTATGCCAGCAGCGGACTTGTACTGATGTCCAGGGACGACCTTTAGCAGTATGTGGTTATCAGGTTTTTTTTGTAACTTTATAGGATAAAACGAACAATCTGAAAAAACCGGTTTGTTATGAAGAAAGCACAAAAAATCCGTCTTGGATTATTTATCACAGTCAGTGCCGGCTTGTTGCTGGTACTGATCGGGTATTTCGCCGCACACAGTCTATTTGAAAGGAAAGTTGAGTATCATGTTGCCTATACGGGTGTTTCGGTCGGCGGACTGGAGGTTGGGAGTCCGGTGAAGTATCTGGGAATTAATGTAGGATCTATTGCCGACATCCGGATCTCTCCCCTGGATGTGAGCACCATCATTATAACCCTGGCGCTGTCTGAGGATACCCCGGTGAAAGAAGATGCCGTGGCAGACATTGTTGCGATGGGGATTACCGGGTTGCGGACGATCGAGATCAGGGGAGGGACACAGGAGGCAGACTTCCTGGAACCAGGTGATTACATCAATGCGGGCACATCATTCGCCGAAGATATAACGGGTAAGGCGGAAGACATCTATTTTAAATTGGAAGAGGTGCTGAACAACCTGCAGCTGTTCACCCATCCCGATAATATGCAGGCGTTTACCAGGACAGCGGAAGATATTTCAGGCTTTACCGGACAGGCCGGACAAACAATTCAGAACCTTGACGGACTCATTGATGATAATCGGGAGAACATCAGGGAGACCGTCGCAGCCATCAATAAGATCAGCGAAGGTCTGGATAGGACAACTGAGGAGCTGTTCCTGGCGGTTTCACGATTCAATGAGATCATGCAGGGAGACACATTAAGTGAAGTGCTTGCCAACTTCCGTGACATTTCCGTCACACTGAAAGAAACCAACCTGAATGAGCTGATCGAACAACTGGCGCTGACCACTTCAGAAACACAGCTTCTGTTGCGCAAGGTGGGGGAGGATGTCGACAGGGGTGCCGAAGTACTGTCCGACAACCTGATGTTGCTGCAATATACATTGAACAATATAC
The DNA here is from genome assembly GCA_003559735.1 of Bacteroidales bacterium. Taxonomy (GTDB): domain Bacteria; phylum Bacteroidota; class Bacteroidia; order Bacteroidales; family UBA7960; genus PUPG01. Next base: position 30,939 of record PWKN01000284.1, read on the forward strand.
ATGACCTCTCCAGGAAGGCAAGTGCCAACCCTTCGGTGCTGATACGGCGGCCAAGGATTGATGATGCGGCAGATAAGATGCTGGACGGGGAATGATGTCTGAAACCATTTTAACAAAAGGATTACAGCAATGAAAAGACAACAGATCGTATTACTTGCAGTATTGCTGATATTGGCCGGATGTGGCGGAAGCCGGCCTGTTGTTCACCAGTTTTTCCTGTTGGAAACGCCGCCGGGAAAGGCGTTTGAATGGCCGGACAACCTGCATGCCATTGCCGGCAGTTGTGAGGTGGAGAATGTTCGCGTGGCGCCTCCCTACGCTTCTCACCAGATCGCTGTTCGTGAAGATTCACACCAGCTCCGGTTTTTTACCTTTAATGAATGGGCTGTCAGGCCTGATCAGCAACTGACGCAAATTGTCATAGACTTTTTTGAGGAACATCATGTTTTTGGTTCTGTGATGCATGGAAGGATTGCTGAAAGAACAGACTATGTCGTTGAGACAAATGTGGTACACATGGAACTTGACAACAGGCAAGATGACTTTCATGCGCGTTTGCACGTAGAATTCAAGCTGATATCGCTGGCTGACGTTGATCCGGTTGGTGTGGTTCACCATGTTGCAAACCGTTCTGAGCCCTTGAATGAAAAAAACATTAACGAATTTGCTGCTACTGTTAGCCGGCTTTTTATGGATGAGCTGCACGCTTTCAGTACAGCTTTTCTGAACCAGGCAGGGGATGAACAGTAAACGTATTAATACCGATATTTGCAGCGGCAATGACCTGGTTGTCAGACTTGAAGGCGACACCCTGGTAATGCGTGGTGACCTGTTGCTGGGTGAAGCTTCGGCGTTTGTCAACGCATTTTCCAGACATTTCCGGTCTGTGCCGGCACATCAGTTGCGCATCGACCTAAATGGGTTGAAGAATATTGACAGTGCCGGGGTGATGGCCTTGTATTATACCAAAAAGAAGCTGAAAGAGAATGGTGTTGAGGCAGAGCTGGAGGGTGGCTCGGCTTCGGTGCTTGACAAGATCCGGTTATTTTATCCTGAAGAGGAGATGTCGGTGGTTTTGCCGCGGCGACAAGGGTTTCTGGAGCAAACAGGCGCCCGGGTGCGTGAATTTTTCGGATTGTTCATGATGGAATTTCTGTTGCTGGCCTCCAATTTGTTTTACTGGGGGTTTGCCGATCTGTTCAGGCCATCGGTCAGGCGGCGCGGGGATGTGGTAACCCAGGCTACACTGATAGGGGTGAATGCAGCTGGCATTGTGGTGTTTCTCTCTTTTGTGATTGGCTTTGTGATCGCCCTCCACTCTGCCGGACAGTTACGTCCGTTCGGGGCAAACATTTTTATAGTTGACCTGGTGGTTTTCTCTATCATGAGCCAGATGGGACCGCTGCTCGCAGCCATACTGGTTGCTGGCCGCAGCGGATCGGCCATTGCAGCGGAGATTGGGACAATGAAGGTTACCGCTGAGCTGGATGCCATCCAGACAATGGGCCTCCATCCAATACGTTTTTTACTGGTTCCCAAGCTTTATGCATGCATGCTTACGATGCCGTTCCTGATCGTGTTTGCCAACGTTGCAGGGATCACTGGTGGCGCACTGGCTGCCAATATTTACCTTGATATTACCCCTGAAATTTTTATCAACAGGATGCGCGATATTATGATGATGAAAGATCTGTACACGGCATTGGTGAAAAGCCAGGTGTATGCGGGAATTATCGTGCTTACAGGAAGCTTTTATGGATTAAGGGTGTTACGGGGCGCCGAAGACGTCGGAAGAATGACTACCATTGCCGTCGTTGTTTCTATCACCCTGGTGATCCTGGCCGACAGTGTGCTGGGGGTAATTTTTTATTAGTATGTTCACGACCACCGGTCAGCCGGAATTATTACATACAGGTTAATATGGAAAAGGAAAAGGTTGTTGAAGTACAACGGTTGCATGCGGCTTTCGATGACACGGTAGTTTTGTCGGATGTCTCTTTCTCTGCCTATGAGGGGGAAATAACCGTGATACTGGGAGGAAGCGGATCAGGGAAGACCACAATATTAAAGCATTTGCTTGCCCTCTACCCTGTAAAACGTGGCAATGTATTTGTCCTGGGTAATGATATCACCCGGCTTCGCGAGACAGAGCTGACAGAACTGTATCTGAAGATGGGTGTTTTTTACCAGAGCGGGGCTCTGTTGAACTCATTGACAGTTGCCGAGAATGTGGCGTTGCCGTTGTCGCAGCATGCTGATCTTCCGAAAGAACTGGTTGAAGAGATTGTATATATGAAACTCGGATTGGTCAATATGTCCCATGCGTTTCATCTTTATCCATCACAGCTCAGCGGTGGCATGCTGAAAAGGGTCGCTCTTGCCCGGGCTATTGTGATGGACCCGCCCATCCTGTTTTGTGATGAACCCGGAGCCGGACTTGATCCGGTATCTCTTGAGTCGCTCGACAGACTCATCCTGAATTTAAAAAACAAGCTGGGGATGTCCATTATATTGGTAACACATGAGCTGACCAGCATTTTGCGTGTGGCTACACGGGTTGTCTTTCTCGATCAGGGGGTGGTTGTGTTTGAGGGGACACTGGAAGATGCCTTGGATAACGATCACCCGGTGGTTGGTGAGTTCTTCTCTGTCATGAAAAATGAGAACATGCGTAAACTGCTGCAATAGCTGCCAGTGCGCTACCGGCAGGCAGCACCGGTGTTGTGTATGATGGTTTCAGGTATCCCTGTTCTCACACTCTTCCGGTTTTCCTGACGCACAGGAACAGGAGGTGGATCCTTTCCCGTCAGGGTCGAAGCTGCTGGTACACGATTTTTTGAATGTGCTGCCGGGTATAAGGAACATCCTGATGGCGAATCCGGAGATGGCCAGAACCAGCAGAAATATGGTGAGCAATAATGTTGTCATAACAGGTTTGTCAATGGTTGCAATCCAGTTTCTGTACCAATTGTTTTTATTTTATCAGCAGGCGGTCTTTAGTGTAACAACATAGGGTTTTTTTTGTTCAGCCGCCAGGGTGTCCATGCCTGAACCAGGAAAGCAAGATACCGGCTGCTGTTGCTGCATTGAGTGATTCCACCCTTTCCCTGCTGTCTTCGTGCCGGTATGCCGGAATGGACAATGCCTGGTGTGCCATCGAAGCAATGCCGGGCGACAACCCTTTTGATTCGTTTCCTATCAATAATGCGGCAGGCAGCGTAATGGGCGTCTCAAACATGTTTTTGCCTTCAAGGAGGGCTGCATACACATGCATGTGTTTTCTGATCCTTTCCAGCAGCGTATGGAGTCCGGTGTAAATTATCTTCGTCCGCAGAAAGGAACCCATCGTAGACTGTATCACTTTTGGGTTGTAGACATCAGCGGTGCCGGGAGCGCAAAATATGTAACGGACACCAAACCAGTCGGCTGTGCGTATAATGGTTCCCAGGTTGCCCGGGTCCTGGATCTCATCAAGAATGACCACCAGGTCATTGGCGCCAAATTGGCAGGGCATGGGATAAGAAGGTTGGCGCACCACAGCCAGTGCCTGGTTGGGGGTTTTCAGACTGCTGACCTGTTCCAGTTCCTTTTGTGTAACCGTGACATATGGGACACCCTCGGGAATGTGTTGTTGGACTTCCCCAATCCATTCCGGAAGTCCGCATACCAGGTCAATATCCAATCCTCCGCCGATGATTTCGCGGACAATCTTGTCTCCTTCTGCGACAAAGACCTTGTGTTGATCACGGTACTTCTTTTGCCGCAGAGACTTAATGTGTTTTTTCCAGTTTGCAGTGAGCATCAGGTGATCAGGTTTATTCACCGACCACTTCAAATTTCAGTTGAGGCCTTACTTCTTTATGAAGGTTAACAACAGCGGTATATTTGCCGATCTCCTTGATGGTGTCGCCATCGACCATGATTTTTTTACGGTCAATTTCAAGGCCAAACTGATCTTTAAGGGCATCTGCGATCTGCAATGCATTCACTGATCCGAAGATCTTCCCGGATGTCCCCGTTTTGGCACCAATTTTTACCTCGATATCCTGGAGCTTATCTGCCATCTTTTCGGCCTCTTTCCTGATTTTTTCTTCTTTGAAGCCTCGTTGCCTGATGGTTTCCGCCAGCTTTTTCTTTTCGGCGGGAACGGCAATCATGGCAAAGCCTTTGGGGATAAGATAGTTGTTGGCATATCCCTCTTTTACGGTAACCAAATCGTCTTTAAATCCAAGGTTTGGAACGTCTTGTTTCAAAATAACTTCCATTGTTATACCTCCCTATTTTAAAAGATCCGCTACGTAAGGCATAATGGCAAGATGCCTTGCCCTTTTAACGGCCTTAGCCACTTTTCTTTGATATTTTACTGATGTGCCGGTAATTCTGCGTGGCAGGATCTTGCCTTGCTCATTGACGAATTTTAGCAAAAAGTTGGCGTCTTTGTAATCGATGTACTTGATGCCTGCTTTTTTGAAACGGCAGTATTTCTTTTTCTTGATATCTACTGCAATGGGTGCAAGATATCTTATTTCGGAGTTTTGCTGGTTGGCCATATCTGTTTCTTTTATTTATTGGATTCTACCTGTTTTTTTTCTGGCTCTGCCTCTTTGTCTGCAGCTTTAGCGGCTTCGCTTTCCCTTCTCCTTTTTTCATTGTATGCAACCGCATGTTTGTCCAGCGCCACAGTGAGGAACCGGATAACCCTTTCGTCGCGCTTCATTTCCAGCTCAAGGCTTTTTACCAGTTGCGCCTCAGCCCTGAACTCTATCAGGTGGTAGAAGCCGGTTGATTTTTTCTGGATCGGGTAGGCCATCTTGCGTAGTCCCCAATGGTCTTCAAACACGATCTCTGCCCCATTTTTCTTCAGGTAGTCCTGAAACTTGCTAACCGCTTCCTTCATCTGTTCTTCAGACAAAACGGGAGTCATAATGAAAACGGTTTCGTACTGTTTAAGCATCTCGATGTGTGTTTAATGTGTTGTTAATATAACTTTTTGTAAAACGAGGTGCAAAGGTAATAATTATTTGCAAAAAAACTGATTATTCGTTGTGGTTTGTTTGTCAAAACTGTTTTTTACAGCCATTCTTCCCGGATGACATCTCCCTGCAAACCGACAGTGATGGCTTTTACCGGGACTTTCCTGCTTGCTTTGTCAGCAGCCTGTTTGGCCAGCTGAAGAAGTCCCGTGCAACAGGGCACTTCCATTAACATTACGGTGATCGTGTTAATATGGGCATCATTGATCATGGCGGTGAGTTTATCAACATAAACATCCTTTCCCTGGTCAAGCTTTGGACAGGCTATGGCAAGCCCTTTACCCGGCAGGTACCTGCTGTGGAAGTCCCCCATTGCGAAAGCCACACAGTCGGCCGCCAGCAGCACGTCTGCATTTTGAAAGAAGGGTGCCTGCGGATTTACAAGGTGGAGCTGAACAGGCCATTGCCGGAGGGCGGAAGCACTTCCGGTGGAGGGTGCTGCAGATTGATCATCAGGGGCAACTTGTTTTTTTGCGGGCCCGGGTGTTCCAAACTGCATCATCCGGGCACCCGGACAACCACCGCCATTGCCATTTGATCTGTGTGTGTGGCGGGTGCTTTGTATGCTGTTAAAGGCACCTGCTCCGTGCCTGTCATCTGCTGCTTTCGCGCTATGAGTCCCCTGAATTTGCCTTTCATTGTTTGCCTGCAGTACACTTGCCGCTGGTTCTTCTTTTGCCTGGAATTCCTTTAGTTTTCCCAGGTCTACTTCCAGATTGTGGTCTTTGATGTATTGAATGCCTTGTGCGACATATTCATCCTGGTTGTGTTCGATCAGGTGATTCAGGTGGGCAATCACCGTGGCTTCTCCCTTGGGGGCAATCCGCTCCATTACTTTGATCTCGTTATACGGTTCTGCCTCGCGTTCTTCAAGGGTAATGGCACCTACAGGGCAATCGCCAATGCAGGCACCAAGGCCGTCGCAGTAAAGGTCGCTGATCATACGGGCTTTGCCGTCAATCATTTGAAGGGCACCCTCGTGGCAACCTTCCACGCAAAGGCCACAGCCATTGCAAAGTTCTTCGTCTATTTTTATGATGGTTCTTTTCATCTGTTTATAATTTGATTAAATAGGTCAGATGGAGCTCGCCAACAATAACCGGCACACGTGTTTTGGAGTTATTTCCAAAATAAAATCATCCGCGTGTGTGTCAAAGTTATTGTCATGGCTCGGTTCATTTCTTTATTGGGTTATTGGGTTATTGAGTTATTGGGTTATCAGGTTATTTAGTTATTGGGTTATACTTCTACTACTTTTTTTTCGGACAGGTGTTTTTTAAACTCGTTACTGAACTTCTGTTCCAGTCCCCCGAAAATGCAGGATTGAAATGGGCAATCGTCGCAATGCATTTTACAGGAGGTATAATCTTCCAGTTCGCCTTCAATAAGGTTGTAGATTTCAAGCAAACTTGCATTTCTTGCTTTATCGCTTACCAGAAAGCCTCCTTTGGGGCCACGGGTAGAGATCAGGTATCCGTTTTTTACCAGTTGCTGTAAGATTTTTGAAATATGATTCTTTGAAAATCCTGTTTTTTCAGCAATTTCCTGTGTATTCATGAGCTTATCGCTGCGGGCTATGAGTGCCATCGAATGCAGTGCGATGGTTGCAGCCTCTGATATATTGAATATTTTGCTCATATTTGAATATCTAAATAGGTATACAGGTAAAAGAATACGCAAATGTACAATTGATTTTTGGAACAAACAAATAAATTGGTATTTATTTACCACATTATTTCTTAAATAATTATAAGAGGTTGTTTGTCAGGGGGGTAGGGTAGGGGGGAGTTTGCTTTATGGTATTTTGAGGAAAAAATCCAATTGTAAGGATACAAAGCCCCCTGTTAAGTTGCTATCCATTGCCATTGGCTTTAGCCAAAATCAGCAAAAGCAGATTGCGGTATTTGATACCTGCAATGCTCCTATCCATTGCCGTTGGCTTCAGCCAACGGATAGCGATGTTCACAAGATCTTTGGGCTTTAGCCCCATTAAGCTTATTCCTTAATTATTTTCCAACCATA
>PWKN01000154.1 GCA_003559735.1 Bacteroidales bacterium
ATTCTTCTGATTTTAACAAAATTATTATAAATCTTTAAACCATCAAATATGAAAAACCATCATTTAAAGCATTCTGCCATATTCTCCTTGTTGGCATTTTTTATCGCATCCTGCACCAACTGTCCAGAGCAGGCAGAAGAAACCACTTTCCGCCATCACGTGATCTTCGACACCGATGCCAATAATGAGGTGGACGATCAGTATGCCCTGGCCTATCTTCTGTTCAGCGGCGATTATTTTGCCGTAGAAGGGGTTACGGTTAATGCGACCAGCGATCCTGACGGCTATGATACTTTCTCACCCGTTAGCGATCATTATGATGAAGCCAGGCGGGTAATGAAACTATGCGGTGTATTTAACCGGATTCCGCTTTTAACCGGAGCTCAGGGCTCATTTGAAGAGATCAGACCTTTTATTGAACAGCCCGGCTTTGATGGCTATGAAGCGGTGGATTTTATAATTGAACAAGCAATGCGCGAACGCGATCGGGAACTGATTTTGCTGCCGGTAGGAAAGCTGACCAACATTGCACTGGCCCTTTTGAAAGAACCCCGTATTGCCGAAAGGGTAAGGATTGTTTGGCTGGGATCAAATTATCCTGAACCCGGTGAGCACAACCAGGACTGGGATATTCCTGCCATGAACCATATCCTTGATGCGGATGTGCCGTTTGATATGGTAACGGTAAGGTATGGCAAACCATCAGGCACCTCTGCAGTAATGGTCGCAAAAACCCAAGTCTTGAGACGTATGCCTGGTGTGGGTCCACGGACCTCAGAACCGGTAACAGGACGTCATGGAGGCGATTTCTACACCTGGGGAGATTATGCCGTAGAACTATACGTCAAATACCAGAGCCACATGTGGGGCGATCCGCCAGGTCGTGCGTTGTTCGATATGGCTGCTGTAGCCATCCTTAAAAACCCGGACTGGGCAGAGCGTTATAAGCATCCCGCCCCCATATTCCAGGATGGTCAATGGATGGAAAGACCCGACAATCATCGAAAAATTACGATCTGGGAATGGTTTGACATTTATGCCATCCCGGCTGACTTTTTTTACACCATGGATAATTATGTGATTGCCGAAAGGCCCTGAAAATATGCGCACCTCCCTGTCAGGTGAAAAACAATATCCAAAAATTCGAATTTAAATCAGTAACCATGAATAATTCATATGACACCCGCCGCAATTTTATTAAAAAAATAGGGATTGCTGCTGCAGGAATGAGCCTTTCTGGTGCATCCTTCATTGGATGTAATAACAACAAACCGCGAAACACCATTCCAGACTGGAAAGGGTTTAATCTTCTTGATTTCTTCGGACCGGATCCGGCAAGGCAAAGACCACCAACAAAAGAGGACTATTTCAGATGGATGAGGGACTGGGGTTTTGACTTTGTCAGGATTCCCATGGCTTATCCATATTACGTAAACTTTGACCGCAGTAGAAATATAAGGCCTGATGAAGTATATAATATAAATGAAGAGAAGGTGGAAAGAATTGACAAGCTGGTGGATATTGCCCATAAATATGGTATGCATGTAAGCCTGAACCTGCACAGAGCTCCGGGCTACTGCATCAATGCAGGTTTCTGGGAGCCCTTTAACCTTTGGCTTGACAAAGAGGCGCAGGAGGCCTTTAACTTTCACTGGGAGATGTGGGCAAGGCGTTATAAAAACACATCTTCTGGCAAGATCAGCTTCGACCTGGTAAATGAACCTGCCATGCGTGATGATCCCAATGATCAGCACTCGCCGGTCAGGGCCATTCCTGGAGATACTTACAGGCAGGTGGCAAAGGGAGCAACCGGGGTTATCAAAAGACAAAATCCCAATCACCTGGTCATTGCCGGGGGTAATAACGTGGGTACAACGGTGGTGCCAGAGCTGCTTGATCTGGGAATCGCCAAGAGCAACAGGGGGTACTTCCCTGCCCATATATCACATTATCGTGCTTCCTGGGTATATGCTGATATTGATGCCATACCAACGCCAACATGGCCAGGGTATTCAGGTGACAGGTATTACAGCCGTGAAACGCTTGAGGCACATTACGCCCCCTGGTCCGAAATAGTAAAACAGGGTATCGGGGTACATTGCGGCGAATTGGGATGTTACAACCAGACTCCCCACGATGTTTTTCTGGCTTGGTTTTCCGATACTCTCGATATTTTGAGAGAGAACGGTATTGGCTACGCTCTTTGGGAATTCAGAGGTGACTTTGGTATACTGAACTCAAGACGCAATGACGTAAATTATGAAGACTGGTACGGATACCAGCTGGATCGAAAGCTGCTTGATCTTCTGATGAAATGATAACTTATTGAATATCGTCGATACGTAAGCTTGCAGCTTCGTGCAGACCATCAAATCCGGATGGTGTTGAAATACCTAACCGGACCAAATAATGCAAAACTGGAACGAAAACCTCCAAAAACCCAAATCATTATGAAAAATTCTATCATTGCTATTGCTACAGTATTAACTCTGCTAACCTCCTGCCAGATGCAACCTCCCTCTGAAAAATCCTCTGATCAGGAACGCATCCGTACCATCATCCTCACCGACATGACCCACGATGATGGCAATTCACTTATCAGGTATTTGTACTACTCATCATGGTTCGACCTGGAAGCCATGATCGTTACCAACCAACTGCCCGATTTCAATCACGATGATACCGGGCCGTGGGACAAAGCCATGGGTATCCTGGATGCTTACCGCGAGGAGCTGCCCCAGTTGCGCAAGCATGATCCCGACCTGCCCGGCTATGAAGAGCTGATGGCCGTTACCAAACAGGGTCGTGGTGCCATCCCCATTATCTGGCTTACCAATACCCTTGAATTTTCCAACTGGATCGCTGACCGATATGTTACCAGCTCGTGGGACTCTATCTGTTTCCACGACTGGATCGGAGAAGGATTGACCCCCCATGGCGAACCCAAAGACTCGGAGGGTAGCGACTTCCTGGTGGAGGTTTTCGAAAAAGATGATGACCGTCCCATTTATGTGCAGGCCTGGGGAGGCACCATTACCTTTGTTCAGGCATTGTACCGTTACCGGCAGAAGCATGGCGAAGAAAAATTCCGGGAGCTGCTTCCCAGGCTTCACCTGTATGGGATTCTTTTCCAGGACATCACCTTTGAGTTTTTTGCCAGCTTTGAAAAAATGCAGAACGAAACCTGTGCAGGATTTGGAACAGCAATCCCCACTTATGGCAAGGAACCTGTTGAGCTGGGAATGGTTTTGTATGAATACGGCCATTTCTGGTATTATGTATGGAGTGATGAGCCTGGCTACGAGAGGCCTGTAACCTCTCAGATGGTCAATGGCCATGGGCCGATGTCAGACATCTATGATGATGGCGGTGAGGGTGATACTCCCGCTTTCCTTTATCTTTTAAGCTCAATGCTTGGACTTAATGATCATCTCGATCCCACCCAGGGTAGCTGGGGCAGTATGTTCAGGCCCATGGGGGGTGGTTTCCCTGACAGGTATTATTACACCTGCAATGTTGATCAAAACGAACTGATCCGATGGATACCTGCCGCAACCAACAGCTTTATGAACCGTTTGCTTTGGTCGGTAAAAGAACCCGGACAGGTAAACCGTGAACCGGTGGCGGCAGTCAACGGGGATCAGTCCAACAGCATAATCCGTCTTAAAGCAGCTCCCGGTGATGTGATCTCCCTTGATGCTTCCGGTTCGTATGACCCTGATGGGGATGAGCTTACCTTTAACTGGTTCAGGTACCATAACGCCGATAGTTATACAGGCAGCCTGGAAATCGCCACCCCGGCAGATCCTCTCCAGGAGATAACAATCCCTTTGGATATCAACGAGGATGATATTCACATTGTCCTTGAACTGACAGACAATGGAACACCCGCTCTGACAAGCTATCGCAGAGTGATCATCGAAACCAAACTATAAAACAGACCACTCCCGGCATGAGTCGGTGGTATCGTTATTCATTATAAAAATATTTTAAAATGAAAAGAAAAGTAGTAGTTGTAGGCAGTTCAAATACAGATATGGTGGCCAGGGTGCCGCGTATTCCCACTACCGGTGAAACAGTTATGGGAAGTGAATTTATGGTCTTTCATGGCGGTAAAGGTGCCAATCAGGCTGTGGCTGCAGCCCGTGCAGGTGGAGCAGTTACTTTTATTGCCTGTGTGGGGGATGATCAATTTGCTGTTGAATCCCTGGAAAATTATAATAAGGATAGTATAGACACATCATGTATCAAAACACAGCAGGGAAAACACTCGGGCATGGCATTGATTTTTGTTTCTGATGCCGGAGAGAACTGCATTGCAGTAACACCAGGTGCCAATAATTCTCTGCTTGCAGATGATATTTACCGTAACAGCCATGTTCTCAAAGATGCTTCCATTGTATTGTTGCAGCTGGAAATTCCCATGGAAACAGTTGAGGCAACAATCAAAGTGGCTTCATCTCACAAGGTCCCGGTAATACTTAATCCTGCTCCGGCAGCAAAAATCGATGATGGCCTGTACCCTCATATTTCTGTTTTAACTCCCAACGAAACCGAAGCTGCTTATCTCACTTCACGCAAAGAGTTTTCAGAAGGTGACTTTCCGGTGATGGCCAAAGAGCTTTTTGAAAGGGGCGTGGAGCATGTGATCATTACCCTGGGAAGCAAAGGGGTGTATTTAAAAAACAGGGACTTTGAGGGCATAATCAGTGGCTATAAAGTGAAACCTGTAGACCCGACTGCTGCTGGAGATGTGTTTAATGGCAGCCTCGCTGTCGCCATTGCTCAGAAGAAGAACCTTCATGATGCCATTGATTATGCCCAGAAAGCGGCAGCCATTTCTGTTACCCGCATGGGGGCCCAGCCTTCAGCCCCTGGTGTAAAAGAGATTGAGAGTCACGTATTCTGATCTAGCAAGATTTCTGATACAAAACGTGCAGTAATTGATTCAGAGTAGAATATAACCTTAAAAATGTAAAACCATGAATCCAAAAACCTGTTTTATGATCAAAATTCTTTCATCCGTACTTATTTTGTTTCTATCTGCGCAGACTTTCTCCCGTACCCCTGTTGAAATGCACGGGCGACTTAAGGTGTCAGGCAATCAAATCGTTGGTGAGCATGGCAACCCGGTACAGCTAATGGGAATGAGTCTTTTCTGGTCGATTTGGGGGGCTCAAAAATACTACAACAAAGATGTTGTGGACTGGCTGGTAAAAGATTGGAAAATTGATATGATAAGGGCTTCCATCGCCGTCGACATCAATGAGGATGGGGAAGGAAACAAAGGTTGGCTCTACAACAAGGAAGGTCAGTACAAACTGGCTGAAACCATCATACAGGCTGCCATTGATAATGGCATCTATGTTCTTGTAAATTGGCACACCCACCACATTCATACAGAAGCGGCCATGGAGTTCTTTGAATATCTGGCAAAAAAGTACGGCAAGTACCCCAATGTGTTATGGCAAACTTTTAATGAGCCGGTAAACCAAAGCTGGGATGAGATCGCTGCCTTTACCAATGCTGTTACATCTGTGATCAGACCCCACAGCGATAACCTAATCATTTCCGGGACAAGAAACTGGAGCCAGATGGTAAATGAACCTGCCGATAATCCCCTGCCAGATAACAACACCGCCTATTCGCTTCACTTTTATGCGGGGACCCATGGACAGGAATTGCGTGATGTTGGTGATTATGCACTTTCGAAAGGGATTGCCCTTTTTATCTCCGAATGGGGTACATCACATGCTGACGGAGGGCAAGATATGATTGTGCACAAAGAGAAAGCACAGGTGTGGCTTGACTGGGCCCTGGAACGTAATCTTAGCATGAACAACTGGTCGGTTTTTGACAAGGAGGAAGCTTCGGCAGCGCTTCAACCCGGTGCACCGGTAACCGGTAGCTGGGACCCTGAGAAACATCTCTCAGTATCGGGCCGGTTTGTAAGGGATCAGATCATCCGGATAAACAGCAAAAAGTATAACAGGTAAAACAATCCTTTTGTGTTTGGTAATGCGAGCGTATAACTTGCCGGTATAACCATTAACCAGAAAATACTGGCTGCGAACCAATACCGGAATGATCATAATGTTCAAAACGTATCATTGTTATTCTTAATTTCTCACTTTTTAAAAATGTGATTTTGTCAACAACAATATAGACATGGTTTAAAGCAGGGGTTTCATTTGTTCGTTAATTTTGAGATCATCATTACCCTCAACTATATCATAATTATAACAACAAAAATTTTTAAACATGATGCAAGAAAACACAATCAAGAGCAGGATGATGCTCAGAACAATCCTTTTAAGGATGCAGGTCTTAAGGTTTTCCGTTGGTTTTGTGTTGACCTGCCTGCTCGTAATGTTCTCGACTTCAATGTTGCAGGCCGGAAAGGATCCTTCAGCATTGGAAGCTGTTCAACAGAACCAGCAGGTACAGGGTACAATCCGTGATGCCAACACAGGCGAAACCCTTCCTGGTGCGACAGTCACTATTTCAGGCACCACCATTGGTACAATCACTGACGCCGATGGTGCTTTCTTTCTGGATGTACCGGAACCCGAAACGATGATCCTTGTTGTTTCATATGTCGGTTACATGGACGAAGAAGTGCCGATTGAAGGCAGAAGGACTATTGACATTGCACTTTTGCCCGATGTGCTGATGTTGGATGAATATGTGGTAATTGGATACGGAACGATGCGTCGAAGCGATTTGACCGGTTCAGTCGTATCTGTGGGGGAAGAGGAACTAAGGAGTTCGATATCCAGTTCACTGGAGATGGCTCTTCAGGGACGGGCAGCCGGTGTGCAGGTTACACCGTCTTCTGGTCGTCCCGGTGCCGGTGCTTCGATAAGGATACGTGGTGCAAGCTCTATCGGAGGCACCAATGAGCCTTTGTTTGTAATTGATGGAATCCCAATATCAGGTGATGGTTCAGGAACAACGCTTGGGTTCGACTGGGCAGGTGGTGGTGACGGTCAAACCACACAAAGTCCGCTTGCCAACATCAATCCCAACGATATTGTTTCGGTAGAAGTGTTGAAAGATGCTTCAGCAACAGCAATATACGGGTCAAGAGCTTCTAACGGTGTTATATTGATAACAACCCGCCAGGGTCAGGCCGGTGTTCCTAATGTGGAATATAATGCAACTATGGGTCTCCAGCAAAACCCAAGAAAAATTCCCATGCTCAACTTGCAGGAGTTTGCTGAGTATCATAATGAGTTTATGGAAGTACATGGTTGGGATAGAGACCCAAGATTCTTGGATCCATCAATTTTAGGAAGAGGCACTGACTGGCAGGATGAAGTGTTCCGTGATGGTCTTATGCATGAGCATAACCTCTCCGTCTCGGGCGGCTTTGATCAAACTACATATGCCCTGTCACTTGGTTACATTAATCAGGAAGGGGTGGTTTTTGGTTCGGGCTTTGAGAGACTTTCAGCCCGTTTAAATCTTCAAACCCAAATGTATGACTGGCTGCAGGTAGGAGGCAGTATGTCGATAGGGAGCACAGATGAGGTCATTGTTCTTACCGATACTGACGATGGTGTTACTTCCCTGGCACTCAGAAACCGTCCGGATGTACCGGTAAAGATGCCTGACGGATCGTGGGGTGGCGTGGTAGAAGGTGACAGGGATTTGCAGAGCCTTATAAATCCGGTTGCGATGGCGGATATGAGAAAAACAGAGCTTGATCGTCAAAGATTTCTTTCCAGCCTTCATGCAAACATAACATTAACCGAAGGACTGGTGTTCAGAACTCAGTTTGGCTATAACATGACCAATACCAATAACTATGGGTTCCATCCTACTTACAGGATGGGTACCTTGGTTAATGATGTGGCAATGAGTCGTCGTCAGTTTGCAAATAACCGAAGCTGGATCCTGACAAACTTTCTTACCTACAACACAGTTTTTGCAGGCGTTCTTAATACCGAGATCATGTTGGGACAGGAAGCACAGGAAGCTGAATGGGAGGGTATGATGGGGCAAAGGACCGGTTTCATTACCAATACAATACAAGAGCTTAATGCAGGTGATGCAGGTGATGCGGTAAACAGCCAATATAAAGGCAGTAATGCACTTGCATCGTATTTCGGACGAATAAACCTGATCTATGATGACCGATATTTGCTCACAGCTACTTATCGTGCAGATGCATCATCTAATTTCTCACCCGAAAATCAATGGGGTTTCTTCCCTTCTCTAGCTGCAGCCTGGACAATTTCAAATGAAGACTTTATGGGAAACATTGATGCAGTTGAAATGCTCAAATTAAGACTATCCTACGGACAGGTTGGAAACCAGGATATCGGAGGTTATACCTATGGAGCTGCCCTTAATAATCACAGAACCGGTTTGGGTATGGGGTTGCTTCCCAACAGATATGCTAATCCGGATGTTAGGTGGGAGACTACCTATTCTTATAATGCCGGTCTGGATCTCACATTGTTTAGAAACAGGGTTGAGTTTATTGCCGATTTTTATCTCAGAGAAACAAAAGACTTACTTATGGCTGCCGATCTGCCAATGTATATGGGGGTAAGCGGCAGCGGCTCTCTGACAGCACCAATGGTTAATGTTGGAGAAGTTGAGAACAGGGGTATGGAACTTACCCTTAACACAGTAAATATGACCGGTGATTTTCAATGGAGAAGTGGTTTTACATTCACCCTGAACCGTAATAAACTCACCAAATTGTATGATGACGGTAATGTTATTGACCGCAATGTTCAATGGTTCGATCATGTTACTCGTACAGCAGTTGGTCAACCATTAGGAATGTTTTACGGCTATGTTTTTGATGGAATATTTCTTAACGAGGACGAAATATTAAACCATTTTGTTAATGAGCACGGTCAGTATGTCGGACCTGATATTGATTGGAGAAGGGGTGTATGGCCGGGTGATGTCAGATTTAAAGACCTGACCGGTGATGGCCAAATTACTGAAGATGACAGGACATTTATCGGAAACCCACACCCTGATTTCACCTTTGCACTCAGCAACACTTTCAGGTATGCAGGTTTTGACCTCAATATCTTTTTAACCGGAAGTTATGGCAACGATGTGTTTAATTACACAAGAAGAATGACTGAAGGCATGCACACCGGCCAGAATCAAACCAGAAGAGTTCTGGATCGTGCCCAGCTTGAACTCATTAATCAGGGTGGAAGCGAGCATGACCCTGCTAATGTGAGGGTTGGTAATCCTGATGCCATATTACCAAGGGTCACTTCTACCGACCCCAATGATAATCACAGGATGTCGAGTTTGCATGTTGAGGATGGATCTTTCCTTAAAATCAGGAATGTCAGTATTGGATACACATTGCCTCCCAATATTGTTGCCAATCTTGGATTAAACAATGTGAGGGTGTATGTGAATTTACAAAACCTGTATACATTCACTAATTATACAGGCTTTGACCCGGAAATTGGGGCATACAATCATGATGTTCTGATGACAGGTGTAGATAATGGCTATTATCCCGCACCCAGGATGTATACTTTCGGATTAAATGTTGGTTTTTAATCAAAAAATCTTAAAATACTATGAAAAATATTATAAAATATATCGTTATAGTTTTCGTCCTTATCACAAGCTCGTGTAGCGATGATTTTCTCGACAGGCCCCCAATAGATCAGTTGACCATTGATATGTTCTATCAGACGCCTGAAGAGTTAAAAATGGCTACCAACGCGCTCTACAACGTAGTCTGGTTTGACTGGCATGATAAGGCAAAAATGGGAATTGGTGAGGGTGCAGGTGGTAATTACCTTACCAACGATGGTGCATTCAGGATTTTCTTCGAGTTTACTGTAACAGGTGAACATGCCAGAATGAACGAAGCATGGCGTTCTTTGTATAATGTGGTAGCACAATCAAATATGGTCATGTATGGTGTGTCCAATACAGATAGTGACGACATAACTCAAGAGGATAAAAACCGTGCGATCGCTGAGGCACGCTTTATGAGAGCGGCTGCTTACTTAAACATCGTAACCACATGGGGTGCTGTCCCCATTATTGAGAATAACCTGGATTATGTTGAAGATTATGTAATTCCCAGGAACAGGGTCGAAGATGTTTATGAATTTATTTTAAGGGATCTTGAATTTGCTGTAGCACATTTGAGCGAAACTGCAGATCGGGGCAGGGTAACCAGGTGGAGCGCCAAAGGGATGAAGGCAAGAGCACATCTGTACGCAGCAGGAGTTGGTCAAAGCGGTAGTCGTGATACGGATCACCTGGGAAAAGCCAGGCAATATGCTGAGGCTGTGATCAATGAAAGCGGACTTGTTTTGATGGGTGATTATGCTGATCTGTTCAAGGTTGAAAATGATAACAACCCTGAGTCATTGTTTGCTTTGCAATGGGAGGATAAAGGTGCTGGCTGGGGTAACCAGAATACACTCCAGGCTTATTTTGCTCCTGAAGGGCGTATTGCCGGTGTTGGAGACGGTTGGGGAGGAGGCACTGGTGCTTCGTATGATCTGCAACAGCTATATGAATCCCAGGATCAGAGAAGAAAACCGACCTTTATGCTTTATGGAGATCATTATCCTGAACTGATGCGTGCAGATGGTGGTTATACATTTGAAATGCAAGGCGGTCCGGGTTCGGCTATTAAGAAGTATGTAATTGGTGGTCCGAACGATGTTGATGTAACTGTTTCCTTTATGTCTACGCCACAGAATACTTATATGCTAAGGTTGGCTGAAGTTTATCTGATCGCTGCCGAAGCAATAATGGGCAATAATGCAAGCACAAGCAACGCTGATGCACTTAGATATTATAATGCGGTCAGAGAGAGAGCAGGGCTTGATCCTCAAGATGTAATTACTTTTGATGATATTTTCAGAGAAAAGAGGATTGAACTTGCTTTTGAAGGCAGAATATGGTACGAACTTGTAAGATGGCATTATTTTGATCCGGCTGGTGCTATAGACTATATAAGTCAACAAAACAGAGGATTTTTCAGCTGGGAAGATGGTGAAAGGTATATGGATCCTGAGAATGAAGTATACATTACCCCTTCGGATGATGATTTCACCATGCCATTCCCTTCAGCTGAGGTATCAAGGAATCCTCTGCTGAGAGAAAATCCGGTTGCTTACGATTTCTCTAACTAATCATTAACATCAAAAACTAAAAAAATATTAAAAACATAAATAGTATAATATGGAAGCTATTGGCTTTTATTATTATTGCTTCTTCTGGCATGTTTTTAGTATCGTGTGAAGATGAAATTGACGATAGCCTCCCACCGGTAATCGAATATATCAGATTAACCGATCCCGATGCAGATGATGAAGTAATTGAAACTGCAGGTTTGGGTCAGGTTATTGTGATTGTTGGCAAGAATTTTCATAACCTTGAGGAAGTGTATATTAACGGTGTTCTAACTTTGTTCAATCCTACGTTGGCTACCGATACACACATTATTATTGCTGTAGATGATGATACACCTACATTGGCAACCCACCCTGATGTGCCCAATACTGTTACTGTTGTTACCAAGGGGGGACAGGCGACGGCGTCTTTGGCCATTCTTCCGCCGCCTCCAAGAGTTGCTTCTATCAGCAATGAGTTTGCCAGGGCAGGAGAAACTTTGACCATAAGGGGATTGTATTTCTTCTTTGTTGAAGAGGTTGTCTTTCCCGGTGGAATTTCTTCTACCAACTTTACAAGTTCTCCTGATGGCAGAACACTCAGAGTTGTTGTTCCGGAAGGAATTGAAGAAAGCGGTTATGTAGCGGTTGTCACCGAGAGTGGCAGTGATGATTCAGGTCCAAGATGGCGTTTCAACGACAAAACGGGTATCTTCTGTAACTTTCAGGACATCAATCCATTCGATGCATGGGGTGATAAACCTGTACTGGGTTATTCTGATCCGGATCCTATAGAAGAAGGAGGTGCATACGTGCGGGTTCATGAACTCGGTGTTCCACCAGAAATGTGGTGGGATAACAACATGGTAATCCCGACAGATGGTGTTAACTGGCCGGTTGTAACAAGTAACGACCCGTCTGATTATGCAATCAAATTCGAATTGTACACGGTGAAACCATGGAATTCAGGTTGGTTTGAAGTAAACCTGGGCTGGAATTTCTTTTACAGACTTATGCCATGGAATACTCCTGAAAATCCAGCTGAATACTGGGTTGTAAATCCTGATTCAAGGATTGCTGTCGACACTGATGGTTGGCAAACCCTGATAATACCATTGAATCATTTCAGGGAAAAACCTGGGAATGATCCTGATGGCGCAGTAATACCAATGCATGCGTTTGACTGGTTAGGCGGAATGGTTATGGCCTTCCAGAATCCAAACGCACCCAATGGTGTGCCAATAGATGAGCTGCATCTGTTGTTTGACAACTTCCGACTAGTAAGAATAGTAGACTAAATCATCTTGCGTCGGTGAGGAACTTCCAGCTTGCGCCGGTGAGGAACTTCCAGCTTGC
>PWKN01000072.1 GCA_003559735.1 Bacteroidales bacterium
CATCAGCATTCCGGTTTCGAATCTGACCGTGTGGTGCCCCTTATCTGTGATTGTTTTCTTGCTTATGGTCTGCCCATGGATGTTTAATAACGACATCTTCAATGGTTGGTCGCCGTCATTGATAAACTCCACCAGGAAATGATCAGTTGCAGGGTTTGGAAAGACCAGCACGCCGGGAAGATCCTTATTGGAAACTGTGTAGGTATCCGGTACAAACTTTGCTTCTATGGAGATGCCTGCTCCCGCATCGCTGTCCGGGTCCCAATTGCCTGTGGCATAGACCATTTCCGGTTCATGGTGGATGCTGCCGTTGATCTCCCAATGCTTAAACACCATGTTCTCTGCGGGTTCTGCCCTGAGGAACACATTGGCCCCATGATTAAAATATTGTGTGCCCTCAAAAGGAGTTACTGACCCTTTGCCTTCCTTGCTTATTGACACCTGCACAACCTGGTCACCTACATCCCCGCCAAGGGCGATATTCAGGTAGGTAGTATGGTAATTGATCACTTCAATCCCTTCGATGGTCAAACCGGCATGATCATCATGGGAAAAACGGACCGAATAGGTCCCTTCCGGTAACGGCCGGTGGTAATTCCCGTAAGGCAAGGTGGAATAGATCTCTGAATTGTCCTTGTCGTGGCCTGGCAGCGAGATCTCTGCATGCAGCGGCTCCCCGCTTGCATTATCGTATACGAGTCCGTGCACCCCATAGGTCGACTGACGTATGTAATTGATCAGCGACCGGTAATTGTACTCCCAGTGGTCCGGAAGCAAAGCAGGGTTCAATACTTTCTGTTTGCTCAGCTCCAGGGTAAACTCACGGCAACTGTTATAGTAATTCATGTAGTCCTGGCGACTCCCATAGACCACATACCAGTCGCCACCATGGGTCACCCCCGTACCCATTCCGGTCATATAGCCGGGTGGACTATGTGCGTGGACTGTGTCAACATATTCATTCATTACAAATTCCCACCAGTCATGGTCGGCATGTTTGTTTTCGGATGACACCCAGCTGTCGAACGGAAAATTGACAAGCTCTATGCCTCCATGCATGTTGGCCGACATGATAAAGTTCATCGTATCGGTGAAGCTGATCATGGCAGCAGTTTCGGCCTGCATCGGATGCCAGGGGTCCCGGACAGGGTTGGGATAGTTCCGGTTCAGGTCAACGCCATTGATGTTGCCCCGCGTGGCACCCGAAATGGTTGTGTTGTCACGCCTGTATGTACCATCCGGGTTTTCGTTCGGACAGATCCATATCTCCACCTGGTCCATCAGCTGCGTGATCGCAGCATCGGTGCCATAATGGGTCAGCAGGTAATGGATAAGCCGGAGGGATAAGACAAAACCTGCCGTTTCATCTCCATGCATGGTTGATGTATACATAAAACGAGGCACCGGCCTGCTGATGTTTACCTGGGGTGAGATCTTTGCAAACAACAGATCCCGCCCGAGCTCCGACTCCCCGATCTTTACAATGGTCACCAGCTCAGGATGCTCCTGTTCAAACCGGTACATCAGCTCCACATATGCTTCATACTCCGGATAAAAATCCCAGTTCCCGACCAGGCTTTTTTGTCCGGCTTCCCTGGCAGAAAGCATGTTCAGCTCAAAGGAAACATCTCCCGGATGGTCCAGCAGCGTATACGGAATGTCCTTTTTGAGAAAATACGGGAGTCCGGATGCACTGACATACGCATACACAACCCCGTCTCCCACTTTATCGATTGAGACCACGCGCGAGAGCCGGGTAAGGCACACATTGCCGGGCAACGAAAAGGAAAAGTATGCTTCACCCCTGTTTTCGGCTTCATGCACAATTTCTGCGTGACGGGAATGGTCATCTGGCAGGATAAACTGTGACCAGGAAGATTCAACGGGCATGAAGGCAAAAAGAAAAACCAGGAAATTCATAACACGGATCAGGGGTATAAATAATGCGGGAATAGTTAACCATCCAGGTCCATTCGTTCAAGAATGCCGGCAATATGGTTGCTGAGCCCTTTATTGATCTTTACCAGCGGCAACCTCAGCACATTCTTGCACAGCCCTTTCATTTGCATGACGGCTTTGACGCCCGACGGACTTCCATCTGCGTAGATTGCCTGAACTATGTCGAGGAGTTGCAGATGGATCTCCCTTGCTTCCTGGTATTGATTGTTCAGGCAAAGCTTAACCATCCTTGAGAAGGCTGCAGGAAAAGCATTGGCAATCACAGATATCACACCATCGCCGCCCAGGGCCATAAAGGGTAATGTAAGTTCATCGTTTCCGGAGATGACCAGGAAATCAGCGGGTTTATCCTTGATGATCCTGCCACATTGCTCGAGGTCTTTGGAAGCTTCCTTTACACCGATAACATTTGGAATATCGTTTGCAATCCTGAGCGTGGTTTCGGCATCAATATTTGAGCTTGTCCGTCCAGGCACATTGTAAATGATAACAGGAACAGGGCACACCCCTCCTATTTCCCTGTAATGATTGAATATCCCTTTGGGTTGTGGCTTGTTGTAGTACGGACTGACAGACAATACGGCGTCGATCCCCTCAAAAGACATATCCTGGATGGCAGTGGTAAGCTCCCCTGTGTTATTCCCCCCTATTCCAATTACTACCGGAAGGCGGCCAGCCACAAGCTCAACGGCAAAGTTTACCACAGCATTTCTTTCTTCCGGACTTAAGGTGACAGACTCACCCGTTGTTCCCATAAAAACAATATAATCCACACCATTTTCGATCTGGTATTCAATGATCCTTTCAAAGGATTTGAAATCAATGCTTCCCTCGTTGTGAAAGGGCGTTACGATGGCGGTTCCTGTGCCTCTGAACTTATTTATCATGTCAACCCGGTGTTTTGATTAGTTTTAAATAATGAACGATATGGCTTGCCAGCTCCTCATCTCCACAGTCATCACTTACTTTGATATTCAAGTCAAAAATAGCCAAAAAATCGGGATGATGCGCACCTGCTTTAAATTTTGCATTTGATGCCGCTGCGATAAGTTTCATTTGCATGTTGTCTGATGCAGTAAGGTCAATCAGTATGTCACAGTCCCTGACCACAAAGTCCCTGAGAAACAACGCTTTGGGTTTTGCGTGACAGAAAAAGTCTTTCCTGTTGCACAATTGAATTTCTTTCGTGACTTTGGCGGGATCGGCTAAATTGCTGGTATAACCAAGGGCAACGGCAGCTTTGCCGTCTGATCTGAAATGCTTGATTAACCGCTTCAGGAAAAGAGGCGGACCGTCTTCACCGGCAGCAAAAAGGATGGCTATGCTCCTGGCACGGTCATAGCTGATGACTTGCGGTTTCCGTTTAAGCGACTTCAACGTCCGACGCATAACGAACAACCGCCATTTGTATTTGATTGCTTCAATAATCCTCACTGTCTCATTTCTTCGTGGGTTACACATTCCATTCCTTGTTCCGGACTTTCCACTTCCAGATCGCCCTAAGGGTCTATGTCGCCACTTCGTGGGTTAAACAATTGGTACCCTGTACCCGGTTTATCTGCTCACGGTGGTCGTCAGGCAATGGGTTTTTTCTCCCATGCCTGTATGATCTCTCCAATATAAAAGCGGTGGTAGTCTTTTGCCGGGTAAATTTTTTCGATGTCAAACACCTGGAAAAATTCTGGTTTGATGTCATCAAAATAAATTTTTCTGCACTCCAGCATAAGGTTTGCTTCTTTGAACCCTATGGTTCCATTAGGTGTTTCAACAGAGCTCAATCCGTCAATGCCCATTTTGTTCAGGTCTCTTCCTGAAGTGGTGCCACAAAGGGTTAACAGATCCTTATGTTCTTTTCCAAAGAATGACACAGAAAAAAAGGCCTGTTTTTCCATCAGCTCATACGTATATCTTTGCGGACGGATGAATGTTATGATCACCGGTTTGCTCCACAGGATCCCGGCAGTGCCCCAGCTCGCCGTCATCATATTATAATGATCAGGCATACCCGCTGCGATGAGCATCCAGTCTGTTCCGATCAGCTTAAACACATTTTCCTGAATATCCTCAGTGTGGATTCTCTTAAACAACTCTTCCATGGCATTATTTAATATCAAAGTAAAACTGGCGCAATTTACAAAAAAAAGGGCAACCGTTGTTCATTCTGATTTATTGCCTGGCATGCTTGCCATTGATATGCCAAATGAATGAGCAATTTGCCAGGTGGACTTTCATAGAATTGCATCGCAAAGAAAACTATATTTGCATGCAGGATAATAAACCGCAACGCATATGGATGACATGGTCATAACAATTTTGGGGACGGGAACGTCGCAGGGCGTTCCTGTTGTAGGGTGCAATTGCGTCGTATGCAACAGTCCGGACCCCTTTGATAAACGTTTGCGCACTGCCGCACTGATCAGGCAGGGAGGATCAGCCGTAGTCATTGATGCCGGTCCTGATTTCCGTCAGCAAATGCTCCGTGCCCGGGTTAATAAGCTGGATGCCGTTCTGATCACACACAATCATAAAGACCACACTGGGGGGATAGATGATGTAAGGGCATATAACTGGATACAGAAAAAGGCGATGGATATATACGGGAACAATGCCGTATTGTCCGCCATAAAAAATGAATTTCCTTATGCTTTTGAAGAAAACAAATACCCTGGTGCCCCTGATATCAATCTGCACGAGATCACCGGAGAGCCATTCACCATAGAGAACATGCAGTTTATCCCCATAAAGGCCATGCATCATAAGATGCCGGTTTATGGATTTCGCACAGGGGATTTTTCTTATTTAACCGATGCCAATGATATCAGCCAGGAAGAGCTGAACAAAATGAAAGGGTCACGGATTATGGTTATCAATGCCTTAAGAAAAGAAAAACACATTTCTCATTTCAGTCTGCAGGAAGCACTAGATATCATCCGCTATATCGGTCCCGAAAGGGGTCTGATAACGCACATCAGTCACCAGATGGGGTTACAGTCTGACGTCAGGAAAGAGTTGCCTCCAAATGTTGATCTTGCCTTTGATGGATTGACCATCAGAAAGCAAATCCATAGCCGATACCCCACTCCACATAATCTGCCCTCCCATCATGCGCCTTGAGTCCGATGTGACCCGTCACCCCCGACCTGGTCACATAGCGCAACCCGACACGCTTGTAAACTGAATGCAATGGATCGTATCCGTAATAAAAATAGGTTCCAAGGTTAAACATCACCGAAAGGCGATTGATCACAACGTCACAGGAGGCAAAACCACCGATCCTGGTATAGTCGGTGATGGTGGTTTCTTCTTTGGTTTGCCTGATCTGCTCCTTGGCGTGATCATCATAAAACAAATCAAACCCTATGCCCCACCTGGCTCTAAGGCTTCTCCTGAGTGTCTGATTTAATGAGAGTGTCCGGGCCCTGTACATCGGGTCACCAATGTCACGTTGCATCATCCCCAGCGAATACGTAAGAAACAATATGTTTTCTCGTACATCGGGCCGCTCATCACTTTTTTCCAATGGAGTGCCTGCCCGGTCATCTCTATCCAATCTGTAACGCAGCGCCATGTTCACATCAAAAAGGTTTAGTCCCCTGTTCGGCTTTTTATATGCACCGTTCGAGAAATGGGTAAATGAAAATCCGGGGGCAAGAGAGATATGATCATTCACATAGAACAACCAGGAATAATTCATGTTGAAATGCACATTCAAAGGGGTTCCGATAAACCTGTTCTCCGGATTGTTCTCAGGGTGGTGATAGGTATTGAAATGTGACAGGCCCAGGGAGATTTTAAAGGTTTGTTCATTAAGCCATCGCCCTCCGAAAAGAAACTCCATGAACAGGAAACCGGATCTCACTTCACCGAGGACCTTGGGATTGCCCAGGTCTGTTGCAAAAAAGCCAATGCCATAAGAGGGCATATTATATGTCCGGTGCCACTGCTGCGCTCCGGAAGTCCTCCACCCAAGCTGTATTTCGAATGATTTTGCCGGATTTTGTGCATGCAGTTTGAGGTCAGGACGGTGTGGCCAGATATACTGATAGTGATACTGGCCGGTAAAGAACATATATTGATGGTTTTTACCGGTTGCCGGCAATGGAAAGACAAAAACAATGACCCAAAAAGTCAGGTAGAAGTAAGCATTCATTAAAAAAAACGTTATTAAAAAAAACCCTCAACAATAACCTTGCCATATGAATGAGCCGGACATACATGCATGCCAAATATTTCCAGTTCAATACCCGCACTGCATGAACCATAAACCAGCAATATGATGCATGTCGATCAGGCAAGGTGCACAGCGCCATAAGCCACCGGCACAGTGAGCCTGTTAAATGAATAAATTTCATGTAAATTTGCAAAGAATATCAACACAGAGTGACAATGGTGATAAAAAAACTCCATAAACTGGTAATCACTTCATATATCGGGCCATTTGTTGTGACCTTCTTCATCTCCCTGTTCGTTCTGCTGATGCAGTTTTTATGGAAATACATTGACGACCTGGTGGGCAAGGGACTTGAATGGTATGTCATTGCAGAACTGTTGTTTTATGCTTCGGCCACGTTTGTACCGTTGGCATTGCCCCTGGCCGTGTTGCTTTCATCGATCATGACCATGGGCAAGATGGGTGAGCATTATGAGCTGGTCGCTTTTAAATCGGCCGGCATATCGATCAGGAAAATTATGTGGCCCATGGTTATGATATCGTTTGTTTTGGTCCTTGCTGCATTCTATTTCTCAAACAATGTGCTGCCGGTAGCCAACCTGAGGAGTTTATCGCTTCTTTACGATGTTCGTCAGCAACGTCCCGCTTTTAATATTACGGAAGGTATATACTACCACGGCATAGACCATTTTGTGATCCGGGTGGATGAGAAGGCTGACGGTGGACAAACCCTGCGTGGCATCAAAATTTACGATCATACCGACAGAAAGGGCAATGTTAACCTGACACTGGCAGAGTGGGGCACAATGGCAGTAACTTCAGACAAGCGCTACCTGCTGTTTACGCTGTATAATGGCACGAATTACCAGGAAACCGGCGATGCGAATCCACTTGACAGAGACAGGCCTTTTCAACGTACCCATTTTGAAAAGCAGGTACGCAAATTCGATCTCAGCATGTTTGATTTGGAGCGTACCGACCAGGACTTGTTCAAGAGCAACTTCAGAATGCTGAATTTGAGCCAGCTGATATATTTTGAAGATTCGCTGTCCACTTTACTGAACAACAGAAAGGAAGACTATATCAACAGATACAGGAGGCGTTTCCATAACATACCGCTTGCCGACAGTCTGCATATCAATCAAATACCAGGTGACTCCATTCGTCGTGCCGACATTTCTGTGATCCGCGAAAAGGCGATCAGTGAGCGTATGCTGGTAAACAATGCCATGGAATTGGTACGCAATAACAGGGAGATAACCATGGAGTCGCAACGTGAGTTCAGGGACAGGAAGCGTGTGTTGGCAAGGTATCAGATTGAGTTTCACCGTAAGTTCACATTGTCTTTTGCCTGTGTCGTCCTTTTCCTCATCGGTGCCCCCCTGGGTGCGATCATTCGTAAGGGAGGATTCGGACTGCCACTGGTCATATCGGTGTTGTTGTTCGTAGTGTTCCATGTGATCTCCATCATGGGTGAAAAGTTTGTAAGGGAGGGGGTCCTTGAAGCCCACCAGGGTATGTGGATATCTTCAGTTGTACTACTGCCGGTGGGTATTTTGCTAACCATCAAGGCAACCACTGACTCTTCACTGCTCGACACCGACAGCTATATGCTTAAGGTAGAAAAGCTTTTTGTTTTTATTCGCAAATCCAAAACCAAAACGCCGCAATAACCGACATGCATATCCTGCAACTGTGCCATAAGCCACCGTATCCCCCATCAGATGGGGGTTCTATAGCCATGAACCAAATAACCCGCGGACTGATCGATCATGGTATCGGTGTTAAGGTCATGGCATTGGCCCCCACGGGAACCGGAGAAGCCACAGAAAAGATTCCAGAAAAATACAAACGCGAAACCGGACTGGAAGTGTTTCCCGTTGACACGCGGGTGAAGTTGATCCCTGCATTTTGCAATCTGTTTACCAGAAGGTCTTATAACATTTCGCGGTTTTATTCCCCGGCTTTTGCCAAACGGCTTGGGCAGTTACTGGAGGAAGAGTCGTTTGATATCATCCAGCTGGAAGGCCTTTTCCTGACACCCTATGTCCCGGTGATCAGGAAACATACAGGGGCTTCTCTCCTGTTCAGGTCGCACAATATTGAACACTTCATCTGGGAACGGATGGCGCGGTCAACAAAGAATCCTTTGAAAAAGACGTACCTTAAAATACTGGCTGCCCGGCTGAAGTCTTACGAAATGAAGACAGTACACCAGGTAGATGGACTGGTGGCCATTTCTCCGGTAGATTTGCGTTTTTTTAAACGAAACGGCTTTGCTCAACCAGCCGTAACCGTTCCCGTAGGAGTTACTGCTGATCCCCACCAGCCGTATACCGGCAAAGTACACAACAATACTGTTTTCCATATTGGCAGCATGGATTGGCGACCCAACCAGGACGGACTTCAGTGGTTCCTTGAAGAGGTATGGCCCCTGGTCATCGCAAAAAGACCCGACCTGCAGTTCAATCTTGCCGGAAGAAATATACCCGCATCATTTTATCGTTACAATGGCAAACATGTCAAGGTGGTGGGTGAAGTACCCGATGCCCTTGGTTTTATGCAAACACACAAGCTGATGGTCGTGCCCCTGCGTTCAGGTGGCGGAATGCGTGTCAAGATCATTGAGGCCATGGCTGCAGGCAAAGCAATCATTTCAACCAGCATTGGTGCCGAGGGTATTGACTGTACCCACGGTGAAAACATCTTGCTCGCCGATACTGCCAGTGAGATGGCTGAAGCAATAATCCATTGCTTTTCGAGTCCTGCTGTCATGAAAGAGATAGAAGACCAGGCAGTGAATTTTGTTTTTGAAAACCACAACATGTCATCGATCACGGGCAAACTGATTGGTTTTTACAAAAGATTTTACGGCGAAGGACAATAATTAGTGTTACCTTTGGCTTTTTGCCGGAAAAAACCAGCCCCTGTGTTTGTTGTTCAAGGTTGAAAAATTCTGCGACTTGAGAAAGAAGATTTTTATTATGCTTTCCAGGATCCCTTATCCGCTGGAGAAGGGGGATAAATTAAGGGCTTTTTATCAAATCCGGGAACTATCGAAGCATCATGATCTGATCATTTGTGCCCTTCACGATGCCCCGCCACATCCTGAAGCATACGAGGTATTGCAGGCATTTAGCGAACATATCTATTTTTTTCGTTTACGCAAAACGGGCATAGTTTGTCGGCTGATTGCCGCAGTGATTTCAAAACAACCGTTCCAGGTGGCCTATTTTTTTAACCGCCGCTTAAGCAAAAAAATCCACACCCTGGTTGCCAGGCACGGCCCCGACCACATCTACTGCCAACTGATACGCACCGCAGAATACATGCGCAACATCCGTATTGACAAGACCCTTGATTACCAGGATGTGTTCTCAGCCGGACTAAAACGGAGGATGGGTGTTGCCCCCTGGTATTTGAAAGCATTACTGAAATCCGAATATCTCCGTGTGAAAAGGTACGAAAAGGAGGCGTTTGATTTTTTTGACAAGCACACCATCATCTCCTATCCCGACAGGGAGCTGATCTCCCATCACCTGAGTGAAAAGATCACTGTGATCCCCAATGGTGTTGACACAGATTATTTCAAACCTGTAAAAACCGGTAAAACAGTTGATCTCATTTTTTCCGGCAACATGGGGTACCCTCCAAATATTGATGGGGCGGTTTACCTTGTAAGGGAAATCATGCCGCTGGTCTGGAAAGAAGATCCCGGGGTCAGGGTTGCCATTGTGGGTGCCACACCTGCACAGCAGGTCAGGGCACTCGCTTCGGAGCGGGTAATCGTTACAGGTTGGGTGGAAGACATCCGCAGCCATTATGCCGCATCAAGGGTGTTCGTTGCCCCGATGCGGATTGGTACCGGACTCCAGAACAATGTACTGGAAGCCATGGCCATGCAACTGCCCTGCATCACCTCTCCGCTGGCAAACAAAGCCCTAAGTGCCATTGACGGAAAACAGCTATTGATTGGCAGAAACACAGAGGAATATGCAGAACATATATTATCTTTGCTGAGGAATTCCAACATGCGTAAAAACATGGCAGACAATGGTTATCAGTTTGTCTTAAAAACCTTTAACTGGCAGAGTACCGGCAAAATGCTGGAATCAGTTATTGTGGCAGAAAAAATTAAGTAATGAAATATTCCTTCAATACAATAGAAGAAGCGGTAACTGACATTGGTGCGGGTAAGGTGGTGATCGTTGTAGACGATGAGGACCGGGAGAACGAGGGTGATTTTTTAGCGGCAGGGGAGACCATTACCCCTGACATCATCAACTTTATGGCTACCCATGGGCGGGGACTGATCTGTGCACCCATCACCAGGAAGCGCTCTGAGCAATTGGATCTCGACCTTATGGTCCCGAAGAACACGGCAGTGTATGAAACACCATTTACCGTATCGGTCGACCTGATCGGACATGGCTGTACAACGGGCATATCTGCAGCCGACAGGGCAAAGACGATAAAAGCCTTATCTGATCCGCAAACCAGGCCACAAGACCTTGGCCGTCCGGGTCATATTTTCCCATTGCGTGCAAGGGAGGGTGGTGTGCTGCAACGTGCGGGACATACGGAGGCGACTATAGACCTTGCCAGGCTTGCCGGACTGGAACCTACGGGTGCCCTGGTGGAGATCATGAATGAAGATGGTACAATGGCCAGACTCCCTGAACTTT
Organism: Bacteroidales bacterium; assembly: GCA_003559735.1. Lineage (GTDB taxonomy): Bacteria > Bacteroidota > Bacteroidia > Bacteroidales > UBA7960 > PUPG01. The sequence goes on from PWKN01000072.1 coordinate 10,816, forward strand.
TTACCATTGCCCGGCGATTTGATCTGAAGATTATTACAATTGAGGACCTTATCGCCTACCGGATTAAAAATGAAAGCCACATCTGCAAGGAGATCGTGGTTGACCTGCCAACCAAATGGGGAAGCTTTAAGCTCACCGCTTACAAACAAACCACAAACGACAAGATGCATCTTGCACTCACCAAGGGAAGCTGGTCACCCGACGAAGAGGTATTGGTAAGGGTGCATTCCTCATGCATAACTGGTGATATTTTTGGTTCCTGTAAGTGCGACTGTGGCGGACAATTACACATGGCCATGCAGATGGTCGAAAAAGAGGGCCGGGGTGTCGTCCTTTACATGAACCAGGAAGGCCGGGGTATCGGACTGCTGAACAAACTGAGGGCATATCATCTCCAGGAGCAAGGGCTGGATACCGTGGAAGCAAATATTGAACTTGGCTTTAAAGCCGATGAGAGAGATTATGGGATTGGGGCGCAGATATTGCGCGACCTTGGGGCCAATAAAATCAAACTGATTACAAACAATCCAGGGAAAAAGACCGGTCTCACGGGGTATGGAATTGAAATAACAAAGAACATTCCCATCGTGGTACCGACATCAGAACATTGCAAGCTATACCTGGAAACGAAAAAGAAAAAACTGGGGCATACGTTCTGACCATCAACACTCATATGATCCCCAACCTGTTTGTTATTCTTGCTTTTATTGCCCGTCCGACCCTGCATGGAAGCCAGCCAGCCAAGTCCGGCACAGCAGGCAATTCCTAATCAGACCCTCCTGTAAATTGCCTGTCATCACATCCTGCATCCGCTTATTCATCACTGGCATCGACGGGTATCTCTTCCGGACGCCGTTGTCGGCGGAACAATTCATTCAGGTTATCAAACTCCTTCCGGTAAAACAGTCCGACACCTTGTGTGTATGGTTCATTGGTATTGATGATATCAAAGGTATTGGAACGATTGAACGCTTTTATCCGGAACTTCCCCTCGGGGGTGAGCATCACTTCAATGTTCACATCGCCTATGATCTGGTTTGCAGCTTCTGCACGATGCCCGGTAGCAGTCTGGTTCCCTGCCACACCAAAATTTCCATCGATACTTACCCGGTCATCAAAAAGCTGTGTTGACAATGCCAGTTCCACTTCCTGACTGCTGATCTCATCTCCCGGCCGGTAGTTGATGCCAATATCAAAATCTGAGCTGATCTGTGAAAGCCAGTTGCTTAGCTGGTTGGAAAGCAGCTCAGATGAAGTTGTACCCACACCATATCCAAGGGCCGTGTTGTACTGGTCAACAGTAGTAGGTAAAAACCGGTTCAGCACCAGCAAGGAAAAAACCTGCCTGTTCATTTCCTGTTCGGTAGTGATCACCCTTTCTATCATTTCACGCATGTATTCATCCCCTCCCGGTACAATGATCTCAAAGGAGAGATCGGGGTTCAGCAACTTCTCTTCGAGAATGAGGATGGTCTCTACCGGTATCCGTCGTCTGTAAGCCTCTGCATCACCCCCGGGCAGTGACTCGCCGGCAAACAGGTCATACAACGATGTCCTCAGCCGGTATGCTGCACGCAGATCAACGTCTGCTTCATTCAGGTCTCCCGTCCACCGGATACTGCTCCCCTGCTCAATCCGAAACCTCTTGTTGATAATATTTTGCAGAGAAAACAGATATTCCCCTTCCTGAATCACATAATCTCCGTAAATATTAAATGCCCCTTCCGGCGACACTTCCAGCCTCAGGTTTCCGTCACCCCTACCCCTGATTATGTCACCAAATTGTGTGTCAAAAAACAGCTGGGCTTCTGCCTCAGGGGTGATCTCCAGGTCAAAATTCACTGTGAGGGCCCCCGGCAGACTGGAAAGATCAAATTCTGCGGCTCCTGCCGGACTGTCTGGTGACACGAATGAGATAAAATGGTTTTCCCTTAACTCACCAGTATAGTTAAGCGGCAGCATTACCCTTGTGCCCCGGTTGGTACGGGCAGAAATATCCATGACTACATCATTCGTCCTGCCATGAATATGTGCCAGTCCGGTAAGAAAAGCCGTCCCGAAAAACATTTTGTTATGCGAGGAATTCGTATTAAAAATGATTGTCTCGTTTGGTCTTACAACTAAGTCGAGCGAGAAATCCCTGAATACGTCATGAATAAGTGCACCTGTTACCTCCGCTGAATTCCCCAGGCTGTCATTCAACATCATCGATTCGAACCAAAATGCGCTTTTTGTGATCTCCACATCATTCCCGAAATGGTAGCTGACATTCAGGAACGGGATATACATGGAGGCATCAAAAAGTTTGACATTCCCGGTAAGTTCTGGACTCTGGAACGGACCACCAAGGTGCAGGTGCCCTGTTGCCAACCCTTTAAAGTCACTCGAAAACCCTCGCATGTAGCGGCCCCAGACAGCCATATTCTTTTCGTTTACTTTTATATTGAGATCGAAGTTCTGATCGCGTTCACCAGTATAAATATACCCTTCAGCCCGAACAGGTGTTGTAGCCCTCTGATCCGTTTTTCCAGAGATCTCCATGTCGACCTGGAATGCCTGCGCTTCATTGTCCCATATGCTTTGAAGGTCAAGGTCCCCATATGATATGCGGTTAAACGAAAAATCGTTTACCTGGATATCGGCACCGATACTTGGCGATTGAGAGAAGCCTGTAAAGTTAACATACCCATCCATCATACCCCCGAATTCAAAATTTCTGTCTCCCAGCAGTATCTCTGTGTAGGCTACATCAAAATTGGCAAAAGAGAGTTCCATTTTTTCCTCAGGGTCATTTCCCAGCACCCCGTTTGCCATAATAAACTGATCATCATTATATAGTGTCAGGCGGTAGACCTCAACCCTGTTGGCATAAAACACAATGATATTGTCACTGCTGATCTTCCATTTATCCCCGTTTAGCCGGGCATATGAGGGAAGAAAAGTAAAGTCGGCATGTTGCGGACTGTAAAAGTTTGCCACCCCCTCTATTTTTCCTCCGCCGTTGTTATTACCCTGTCTCCCTTCCCAGTCCGTATGCAACAGCATCTCATTCTCCCCCCAGATGGTTTCCATGGAGAAGTTATTCACAAAGATGCTGTCAGACAAAAACATGCTGCTGCTTTCAAGATTGAATTTGTATTTATTACCGGTATGTGCTCCGGCCAGGTCAAATTCTTTCAGCCTGTTGCCATACAGAGTCAGCATATCCCCCCGTGCGTTAAAGGTCATAAGCCGCAATGATGAATCAAACGAGCCGTCCACCCAGCTATTGTCTGACAGTTCCAGTCCGGGGAAGAACAAGTTGGTAATATGGCTGGTATTTTTAAAACGGAACGAGAACTGTATGTTCTGATGCGTGCTCCTGTGGCGCACTCCCGGTTTCGTTTGTGCCAGGTTGAATGCAGGCAAAAAGGAATCTGCAAAATTCCGCAAATCATTTGGAAGCTGGCTTAAACAGACCATTCCGTGGAGATCTGCATCCAAAAAATCAGATCGCAGCCGCATATGCCTGTTCTTTTCAGACCATATGGTATTTCGAATATACACACTGTCGGTTGCATAGGAGTATAAAGGTTCATTCTGCATACTGTCAGCAGCAGCATACTCCTTGTAGCGGATATCCCTTACCGCAATTCTGCCGTCAAGGCTATCCAGCGATGAGCCTCTTGCATTAAATTCGATGCTGGCTGACAGAACGGGATCATGAAGTGTGTCCCGCTGAAAGAGTTTCATTGCCGAGAGGTTTGCCTTATCTATGTCCATTTGAAAAGCAAATTCAGGCATCTTCGCTTCATTGAAATCTGCCTTCCCGTCAAACGTTAATGCCAGCGACTGATCATCAACAACGACATTCCCTTCCAACTGGTTATTCTGGAATTTACCCGACACTTCAATGTTTTCATATCTTACCCCAAAGGCATCAATTGCTGAAATTGTTCCGTCAATTTGCAGGTCAAGGTCTTTCGGATCCATTCCGGCACCCCTGATGTCGGCCCGCATATTCATCCGGCCGAGGTAATGAACCGGCGGAAAAAATAGTCCGACGTTCAGCCGGTTGGTCTGCAGACTTGCATGATAGTGGTATGCTTCGCTGTTTGCTGGTTTGTTCATTGAAACCACAGCCCTTAAGCGTCCGGCTATTGATTGAATATTCCCGCTCACTGAAAAACGGTCAGGTGTCCCATTCACTGTTCCGGAAAAATTGATATTCCCCGGGACATTCAAAAAACCAGGCAATGCCAGTTGCGCGTCTTCGATGAAAGCAGGCAATTGCAAAGCAGCCATATCGTCCACATTGGTTTGCATCTCTTCCACGTCAACATTGAACGAGATAGCGGAACGGCTGACAAGGTTTTTCAGCTGAAAGCTTCCATGAAAATGGGAGTGTTCACCTACCCCTACCCTTGCGTTGCTGGCATGCACATGGTCACCTTCCCCCTGAAAAGAACCCTCAATGCTGATGACATCAGCCATCCCATACAACCTGGGCACAAAAAAACCAATGTCGGCCATGTTCAGCTTTGATGGAGAAACATTGAGCTGGTAGGCAAAGCTTGAAAAGAGGTCATCTGGCTGTTCCCTGAAATTGTACGCTGCATTCAGGTCGAGGTACAAATGCGAGCTGTCAGAGCGGAAGACAAACCGGTCAATATGGGTTTTGGCGTGACCTATCGCAAAGTATCCCGACATGTGGTGAACCGCGAAGGCTGACGATTCTGAGTAATAGAGGTTTTTAAGGTCGAAAAACAAGGTGCTGTCCTCGATAAGGATATTGTTCGCTTCCAGATGCAGGTCATTGACATAAAAACGGGCGGGGTCAAAACCATTGACACGGCTTTCTGCATTATTATCCTGATGGTGGAATGCGCCATTGGTAAGTTTGAAAGCAACACACGTAACATCCCACCTCCCCCTGGTTGTCGCTTCAGTTAATTGTGTGCCGGAGAAGTAATCGAGTACAAACTGGAAATTATATTGGTCACAGTCTTTGTAAAAATTTAGCAGCGCATTTTTAAAGTGCAATTCATTGATGGTAAGGTTTCTTTGGCGTACGGACAGCTTTCCGAGCCTGATTTCCATTTTTTCCATCTCCATCAGCATCTGATCCTGATGGTCTTTCATATACACATCGAGCAGTACAACGCTTCTAAGCGGACGGATGTGGACGCCACCTACGTGGATCTCCGTGTCCAGTTCGACAGACAGGTAGTTGGTGATATGACCCACAAGGTATGTCTGCACTCTGCTGTTATGCAGCAAAGCAAAAAACAAAAGTGGAAGCATTATGAACGCCAGCAGAAGAGAAACCAATATTTTTGGTCGTTTTTTGATACCTTTGTCCTCCCTGTTTACTTTATGTATCAACTATTGACTCAACCAGGCCAACATGAGCATCATCATACTCGGTATAGAATCATCGTGCGATGACACCTCCGCAGCAATAACAAAAGATCGCAAAATTCTTGCCAATCTTATCGCCAATCAGCACGTTCACAAAAATTTTGGCGGTGTTGTTCCGGAGCTGGCATCAAGAGCCCATCAGCAAAACATCATTCCAGTAATTGACAATGCATTATCGAAGGCAAATATAGACAAAAAACAAATTGGTGCAGTGGCTTTTACAAACGGACCGGGATTACTTGGTTCATTGCTTGTGGGGACGTCATTTGCCAAGTCATTTGCATTGGCACTTGGGGTACCCTTAATCACTGTCAATCACATGCACGCCCATATTCTTGCCCATTTTATTGAGGATGAATTCGAAAAAAAGATCCCGCCATTCCCGTTCCTTTGCCTGACTGTTTCGGGCGGACATACGCAGATCGTCCTTGTAAAAAGCTTTTATGAAATGGAGGTGATCGGTCAAACCATAGATGATGCTGCGGGGGAGGCGTTTGACAAGGTGGCAAAGATCATGGGACTCCCATATCCGGGGGGTCCGCTTATTGATCAGTTTGCAAAACAGGGCAATCACCTGGCTTTTGACTTTCCGATGCCCCAGGTTGAAGGATTGAATTACAGTTTTAGTGGATTAAAGACGTCCATATTGTATTTTCTGCGCGACCAGTTAAAACACGACCCCGGTTTTATAAAGAAACACATGCATGACCTTTGTGCATCCATTCAATACGTCATTGTTAAGGTATTGATGAAGAAGGTGCATGCCGCATCCAGGCAAACAGGCATTCGGCACATAGCAATGGCAGGAGGGGTTTCAGCCAATTCGGGATTAAGAAATGCATTCAGGGAACAAAGGGATTCAGGTAACTGGGAAGTGTACATCCCCCGGTTCGAATACTGTACGGACAATGCAGCCATGATCGCGATAAGCGGCTACTTCAAATACCTGAAAAATGACTTTGCACCACACAGTACAACGCCGTTTACCAGGTATCATCCGGGAGAATGACCCCCTTATTCTTCAGCTTTCTCAATTTCGATAAAAGGCGACTGTCCTGATTCCCTTATCTGGTGGGTGGTCATGTCATAATGAAAATAGTACGGGTAATCTCTGCCCGATTGTTCCCTGACATAGAGGTTGAGCAGGTGGTTAAAGATCTTGTGCGCATTTTGCTGTCCGGAAAGATATGCGAGCTCATATACATCGCGCATATTCAGGGGATATACTTCGGGGGCAAATCTTACACGGCCATCCTCTGATCTGATAAACCGGCCATCTATATAGTCGCTTGTTGCGTGCACACTAAAAAGTACCTCCATTTCAAAATCAGGATCATGCAACTTCATGAATTCGAACCACACATTATTTTCCAGTACCGTAACATCTGCACTGCCAACATATTGGGTTCCGCGTGAACGACCAATGAACCGTTCTTCTTCAACATATTCGATAAGCTCCATCTGGGCAAGGCTAAAGATATAGGCAGGTTGTTCCAGCTCAAAAAAATCATCCATCTCTCCAGGTCCGTACCATGTTATATAAAGTTGCTCCAAATGAAACTCCAGTGCATTCATGAAGCGTTTTACAAAAACTGAGTCATCTACGTTATTGATGAAGCGGACCCTTGGGTCATCCGGACCGGTAATACTGTCAACGGGAATGCTGTCAGGATGTTCAGGTCCATAACTGAGGATCAGCGCCGGTGGCGGGAGGATGAGGACATGGATGTCGGTTTCCTCCACCACGAACTTGCTGGCAAGTTGCAGGCTGCTCGTACAGCCAGCCAGCATGGCAATAACCAGCAAAAGGAGTCCTGCGTATTTTAATGATCTCAAAACCATCCGGATCAATTTGACTTGTTTTTTTCCAGCATTTTCTTTGCTATCTCTTGTCCGTATGCATGACAAATGGAATATTCATCTTCGTGGGGTGTAAATTTAACAAAAACTCCATCACCCAGTACATCAAGCTTCAGGTTAGCCAGGATTGCATTGATGATCTTGCCTGCCTCCCCGCTCCAACCATAGGAACCAAAGGCACCTCCTATCTTTCTGTTGTCCCTGATCGGACTGATCACAGCAAACAGTTTATAGACTGGCAAAAGGATGTTTTGGTTGATGGTGGGACAACCCACAATTACTGAGTTGCTTTTTGCCACCCGTTCATCAACATCACCAAGCGGCATGGTTTCAATATCAGCTATTTCCACCTCAAAATCACCCGAACTCATAATGCCGTCCCTGATGGCTTCAGCCATTTTCCCGGTGTTATGATACGCCGACACATAAGGAATGAACACATGATTGTCCTGCAGTGTTTGCAAAGCATTCCGTGCATACTCCTCAGACTTGCCGACCCATTTCTTCCAGTCGTGTGTCAGCAGGGGACCATGGCCTGTGAGGACAGCGTTGATCTCAAGGGGACGGATCTTTTCGATGGCCTTCAGCATAAACTTACTGAATGGCTTGAGAATCACATCAAAATAATAGGTAAAGGCTTCACTGAAATCGCCCACCTTATTGTCAAACATATCGGGGTGCGCATAATGACATCCGAAAGAATCACAGGTAAAAAGAAGCTTATCCTCTTCCATGTAAGTGTACATACTATCGGGCCAGTGCAGGTTGGGGGCTGATATGAACCGCAGTGTCTTGTTGCCAAGATCAAGGGTGTCACCGTCTTTTACGATTAAATGGTTGAAATCCCTTCCGAGGAAGTCTTTCAGGTATTGTATGGCAAGACGGCTTGCCACCACCGTTGCACCGGGAGCAAGATCCAGCAGGTTTGACAGGTTTCCGCTATGGTCAGGCTCGGTATGATTGAGTATGATATATTTCAGTTCAGAAGGATCACCTGCCTGTCTCAGCTTATCCAGGTAAACATCCCAGAACTTTTCCTTACTTGTCTCTACCAGTGCTGTTTTTTCCGCATTTATGAAATAGGAATTATAGGTGGTGCCATATTTTGTCTCCATCACCACGTCGAAAGTGACGATATCATAATCAATCACACCAACCCATTTTACGTCATTTGTGATTTCCAGCACTTTTGTATCTGGTCTTTTCATCTGTTTATGATTTTGCTTTTTCTTATTTCTTTCTTTTAGAAAAATGTTTTGAGTCGCCCCATTCACCATAGCCAATTTCACTGCCCGCCATTTTAATCCTGACTTCCAGGCAGCGTTTGCACTTTTCAGCGTCCTCGTCTGTACAGGGTTTGTCTTCATAAAGCAGGTAGTCATCCCTGTACCGCACCGGGGTGAGATTTGGCATTATGATGTTGGCCCCTGCCTGTAATGATTTTTCCCTTCCATTGGGGTCTATGGCCTGCATGGCGGTGGTTGCGGCGATATTTATGTCTTTCATGAGGATACGCAGCACAGCCACCATCTTCAAACTCAGCCAAAATCTTTCCATTTTGGGCATCAGCTGCTCCTTATACCTGTACATCGGGGTGTCTTTGTGTTCAATGTATGGCCCCATGCCCACCATATCAATGTCGTGCGCACGGAAAAAAAGCAGATCGTCGGCAAGGTCTTCCGTTGTTTGAAAGGGCAATCCGATCATCACACCAGACCCCACCTGGTAGCCAACTTTCCTGAGCAGAAACAGTGCATTGAGCCTTGCTTGGTAATCATGCAACTGATTGTCCGGATGGTATTTGTGATACAATGCGGGATTTGACACTTCAATACGGAGCAGGTATCTGTGTGCCCCGGCTTCAAACCAACGGCGATAAGTATCTTCACTTTGTTCGCCAAGCGACAGAGTGATGCCGAGTTCCCCATTGCTCATCTGTTTTATTTGTCTGAGAAGTTGTTCAACACGACGAACATACTCCTTGCCGCTCCGCTCCCCTGCCTGGATCACCACACTGCCAAAACGGTTTTCCCAGGCATATCGCGCCGCCTCAAGTACTTCTTCGCCCGTTAATTCATAACGTCCCGTATTCTTATTCCCTGTGCGGATACCACAATAAAGACAATTTTTTGCACACAGGTTGGAAAACTCTATCAGTCCACGGTAATACACTTTATTACCAACATAATGATCCTTTACCTCCGCTGCTTTGTCAATAAGGAGTTTGCGTTCGGCACCCTCGGTTTTCAGCAAAGCAACCAGATCCTGCCTTGACCATTCTTCCTTCGCCAATATGCTTTTGATGTCTTCTTTCATCGTTTTTTATAAAAGGCCTGTATACCCCACATCAGCTAATGCCGTTCACAAATTAAAACATCTTGCGCAGCGATCATATTGCATGCCTGGCTACAAATAATCCGCTGCATGCTGATCAAGTGTTGTGAACGGTGCCACTGCCCTGTTATATATTCCATGCATCCATGCAATGGCCATCCCATAATTCGTTACCGGCACGCCAGCTTCTATTGCACCCGCCAGCCGGTTTTTTAATTGTTTTTGTGTGATCATGCACCCGCCACATTGTACCACCAGGGCATATTCCTTTACCGGTAATGGAAGCGCCCCCAGTCCGGCAACAACATCATAATGAAGCTTTTTGCCGGTAAAGTTACTCATCCATCGTGGTATTTTCACCCTTCCAATGTCATCACAGGCAACGTGGTGGCTGCATGACTCCAATAATAAAACACGATCGCCGTCTTTTAGTTCAGAGATTTTTGGTGTACCCCGGAGATAATTTTCAAAGTCGCCTTTATGCCTTGCCAGCACAATGCTGAAGCTGGTCAGTGGAATGTCTTCAGGCACAGAGGCACCGGCCCGAAGGAAAACCTGTGAATCGGTTATCACCAGGCTTGGTGTGGGTTGCAAGGTTTTCATCAGCGCGTCCAGTTCTTTTTCCTTAACCACCACAGCGATACAGTCGTTGTCGATAATATCGCGAATGGCCTGCACTTGTGGCAAAATCAATCGTCCCTCAGGCGCTTCATTATCGATGGGAGTGACCAGCAATACCAGGTTGCCGTATTCAAGCAGGTCACCAAGCAATGAACGTGAACGGTAGGCAGTTTCGGGCATTGCATGGCGCAATGCTGCAATGGCATCCTCCAGGTTCTCTGGTTTAAGCGCACAGAAAGGGAGCACGGCGGCTGCCCGGGAGGTTTTTTCAATCTGGTTCTTCAGTTCGCTGTTTAAGGGTTCCACATCCGATTTGTTGTGAAATACCACGAAGGGTACATCATATTTTTTAAAGGCCTCCGCAAGTTTCTTTTCAGGCTCTTCAAAAACATTCCCGGTGATCACCAACACGGCAAGATCGACAGTCTGAAGGGCTGCGAGGGACTTCCCCACCCTTTTCTGGCCAAGTACACCGGTATCGTCGATGCCGGCCGTATCTACCAGTATGGCCGGACCAATACCGGGGATCTCCATCGATTTTCGCACCGGATCGGTGGTGGTGCCAGGCACATCAGAAACAATGGCAATCTCCTGCCGTGCAAGTGCATTGATCAACGAACTCTTTCCGTTATTGCGCCGTCCGAAGATCCCGATATGTGGTTTTGATTCTCTTCCTTTACCCATTACCAGTCACAATAAAAATTTTTTTTACAAAGATAGGAATTTGGAATGAGGCCCGATTTGAAAACAGGTCAGGACTGATCGCATTTTTTTCTTAACTTTCACCAAAATTTTATGAACCCTGATTCCTTGAAGCCATGAACAAAGAAAATCCTGTTGTATGCACCTGCAATGACATCACTCAAAGCGAGATCGAGGCAGCCATTCGCGACAAAAACCTGAAAACCATTGAAGAAGTTGGTGATGCGACCACTGCCGGTACAGTATGCGGAGGGTGTGTGGATGAGATCTACCTGCTGCTGGAAAAGATCAATGGCAAGGTGGACTTATGATTATGGGGTGGGATGATCATTTATCCGGACAGAAAAAAAATCCTCAGAACATAAAATATGTCATTCAAGTTTTCTAAATTTACATCCCGGTAACGACCCAATCTTCACATTTATGAAATCCACACCATACAAGTTGATCATCATGCTGGGTATTCTTATCTCCCCGGCACTCATACAAATCACACCGGCCAGCCCTGTCCACACTGGCCTGCACGCAACGCAACTCAGCGATACGGTTGCCCTTTCAGCCTTTATGGATGGACTGATACACTCTTACATGTCGGAGCACAAGGCCGCCGCTGCCACCGCAGCAATTGTCCGGGACGGGCAGGTTCTGTTCAGGCATGCCTACGGTTATGCCAACATTTCCGAAGGCATCCCGGCCAGTCCGGATACCACCTTATTCCGCATAGCCTCCATTTCCAAGCTGTTTACCTGGCTTGCTGTTTTACAGCAGGTTGAAACAGGGAGGCTCGACCTCGATGCGGATGTGAACCATTACCTCACCAGTTTCAGCATTCCCGATGCGTTTGATGAACCGGTAACTTTACGCAGCCTTATGTCGCACACCCCGGGCTTTGAAGACATTCTCCTGCGCCTGTTCACCAGGAAAGGAGACCCTGTTCCATCCCTTGAGGAGATTTTCTCTGAGCAGATGCCTGAAAGAGTTGCTCCTCCAATGCAGGTGGCTTCTTACAGCAACCATGGTACCGGACTGGCACAATATCTTGTGGAAAAAGTCAGCGGAATGACTTTTGAGAAGTATGCGGAAGAACACATTTTTCAGCCCCTCGGTATGCATTTTTCCACTTTCAGGCAACCTGTACCTGACCATTTGAGAAGACACCTGGCAAACGGATATGCCTGGCGCAACGGGCAGTTTAAGATGCGGGACTTTGAAGTGGTTCCCCTGGGTGGTGCAGGTGGCGCTTCAGCATCGGCCAGTGACATGGCAACGTTTATGAAAGCCTTGTTAAACGATACACAACATGGCAATATAACGCTGATGGACTCTGCCACCTATGCCATAATGAAAGAACCCGTTCTGGTACATGCCAGTCATATGAATCCAGCACTGCATGGTTTTTTGGACATCAGTCCTGCCCACATCCGCATCATCGGCCACGGTGGCAATACATTCCTCTTTCATTCCATGCTGGCGCTGTTTCCGGCGCACGACGCCGGACTGTTTGTTTCGTTCAGTGGCGAAGGTGCTGCAATGGCTCCCACCAAAGTCCTGGAGCATTTTGTGCGGCGTTATTTCGCTGATCCCGGACCCCCTCCCGTAATAATTCAGCTGGACGATGATTATCTCCAGGGATTCACGGGGAGATACCTCCCCAACCGGAGGCCCCATTCCGACATCCTTAAAGTCTTCGGACTGATAAATACCGTTCAGATCAGGATGCAGGACAACCAGTTGCTCTATACTGATTTTACGGGGAGTCAACACACTTTGCAACCGGTTGACAGCACGACATTCTACATTGAAAAAAACAGCACGTTTGTTGGATTTGACCGCCAGCCAGGAGAAAAGGCCCAAAAGCTCTACCTGAGCAACTATCCGGTCGTTGCCGCCGAAAGGGCCACCTGGTCAACCACCATCCAATACCACCTTGTGCTGTTGGCACTTACACTGGCGTGTATTTTTTACATACTGGTCGTATGGCCCTGGCTTTATTACGCGAGAAAACTCTATGACAAAAAGCCCAAGAACCGCAAACCCCTGCCAATATTCGCCAAAACCATTGCAGGTATAGCATCCTTGTTCCTGCTCATATTTTACTCCATCATGCTGATTGCAGCAAGCGGACCAGAGATCATATTCGGAATCCCGACGGGCATTCATATTGCCCTGTTTTTTCCGCTGGCTGCTGTTCCTTTTGTATTTATAATGATCCTCGGAAGCATATACGTATGGATCGTACCCCAGACAAAGTACCTCAGCAGGGTGTTTTACACGCTGGCAACCATCGTGTTCATAATGGCTGTCTGGCAACTCCATTTCTTTAATATGCTGGGATGGAAGTTCTGAAACACCATTGAACACTGCCGGGAGCGATAAAACAACAAAATGAGATGGATGGGATGCCACCATCACCGCGCGACCGGCAAAACAGTGTCAGAAATCGGGACACCTGATGATCCTCTGACGGTATCTTTGTTGTGGTGACATAAATTCGAATGTCAGACTGATCTCGTGTGCCGCATGAAATGCATCAGAATATCCCGACAGCGAATGGTCGTAGCTATATCCTATCCTGTAATTATTAAAACGCAGTCCGACAAGAAAGATCAGCGTATTGGGATTATCCAGGTCGTGCCTGAACCAAGCACCAGCCATTATTGATTCGACACCCCCGTACAGGCCGAGATTGACCCGGGTAAACGCACCCTGTTGCTGGTAGATTATATTGGGAGAAATAAAGTAGTCGAAAGGCAGTGTGTTGGCCCTTCTTTGCTTTGCGGGTTCCAGGTAAAAACCCATATGTGCGGTGAGCTTAAGCTGCAGCTTGTCATCGGTAAAAAAGCTCTCTTTCGGCTGTGTAAGGTGATAAGCCGATACGCCGCCATAGAACCGGTCGTTATATACCATCACGCCGGCGGCAAAGTTGGCCGACTGGACAGTCTCATGATCAGGTGGAGGCTGACCCGGATTGGCAAATTCAAGCTTGTCCCAACGCAGATCCTGCCGGTAATAGCCTGCCTGTGCCCCGAAATTGATGAACAGATTGTGCGCCAGTTGCAAATGGTAGGCATAAATCGCGGCAACATTTTTTTTCATAAGCAGTCCCCCCTGGTTGTCGCTCGTCGCGATCAGTCCGACACCCCCATAAAGACTGGGTACATACGAATCCAATGAGGCATAAATGGTAGAAAAGCCACCCGTATCGGGAAAAGGGTGGTTGCGATAGTTCAGAGTCAGCCGCGACCCGTCAGATGTGCCGGCAAAGGCCGGATTCAGGTAGAGTGATGATGCGTAGAACTGGGAAAAAACCGCATCCTGGGCCGTAAGCGCCTTGGAGCACATCAATGCCAGGAAAAGAAACAGGAAACAGCGTCGTTGTATTTGTTTTTTCATTTTATGTATGTTTATCTTATAAGCAATACAATACCAAACAGTTGCCGATCCTCGCCCTGATCAAAGCCATATTGTATCCTGTAGGTATAACTTCCCTGCGGAGCCTCTGCATTATTGATCCTCCCATCCCATCCGGTGTCCACATCATTTGTGAAGAAAATTTCTTCCCCCCACCTGTTAAACACTGACATTGAGTAGCTGACCGGATTTTCGTCAAAAACCGGCATAAAAACCTGATTTTCACCTAATCCGGAGGGGACAAAGGCATTGGGTACAAATACGGTTCTGTCAATATCGTCGGTAGCAAAAACAATGACATCTCCAAACCCTGTACCTGCATCGCTGGTTGCTGAAGCGACCACATAGTAATGGGTTTGGGGGATCAGGTCGTGCAGTTCAATTTCGAACGTTCCCAGTCCATCTCCCATTGAAATCCATTGACCAGATTCTGCCGGATCATCATCCGTACCCCAGTACAGTCCCCGTTCTGTTACCGGACTGTTCCCGTCATCAATCACTTCACCACCAATAACAGCCGAGTAAGTGGTAATGTTACCGGGTGGTGCCGTGATGACCACCGGAGGGTAGGACAGCGTGGTGAATTCCTTTGTCTCGCCCAGGGAAGTCCCTTCACTGTTGGTGGCATAAGCCACCACATGGTACAGTGTGTTCGCCTCCAGGTCCTCCAGTATTGTTTCAAACATTCCCGTCCCGTTACCCACAGGGATCTCTGTTCCGGTTTCTGCCGGATCCGGACCGGTACCCCAGAAAATTCCCCTGCCGGTGATGTCTGCACCCCCATCCGATACGACCTCGCCGCCAACAAGGGCCGATGAGGCAGTGACCGATGACGGGATGGACGTCTCCACGGCAGGAACATCAGTCAGGGTGGTAAATGGCTCTGCAGCTCCGAAGGATGTACCCGCCTGGTTGGTGGCATAGGCCATCACATAATAGGTGGTGTTGGGATCTAGGTCCGAGAGCTCTGTGCTGAATGTACCCGTGCCCGTGCCAAGGGCAACCTCCTCACCGTCTGCTGGCAGGTCGTGTCCGGTCGTACCCCAGTAAATTCCACGTCCGGTGACCTCTGAAGCCCCATCCGATACGACCTCTCCACCAACAAGGGCAGATGACAGGGTAATTCCATCCGGCAAAGCAGTTTCTACAACGGCATTGCCATACACCAGCACCTCGGCATATGCTTCACATCTGTACCTGTTGGTTACCACCACCCAGTAAAGCCCATGTTCACTTACCGTTATTGTTTGTACAGTGTCGCCCGTTGACCATAAGTAGGAATATTCTTCACCTGCCCCGGCGTCCAGGATGACCGCTCCACCCGGCTCAAGAAACCTGTCCGCACCAAGGTCAGCCTCAGGGAACGGCGGACTGATCAGTTCGATGGTGTCGCTGATGGAACAGAAATCTGCATAAAACACATCGACGGTGTATATTCCAAAATCCTCAACCACCAGCTCGGGGCCGGCGCTGCCATCTCCCCAGAAAAAGCTGGTGCCGGGATTCGGATTGAACACCTCCGTGGTGATGGTGTAGGGCATCTCATCACAATCGAGTGTCCGCGCCGGACCAAATCCAAAAATATAATCGCCGGGCGTTGCATCAAAATCCCAGCCATCAGTATTTCTCCTCGGCGTAGCATTGGCGGTCCCAAGAAATGAAGCCCCACCTGAGGCAATCATGTTGTCGATCGTGATGTAATCGACCAGGATGGTGTCTGCCTCCAGTTTTACGATCTCAGCCGGTGTTTCAGAAGTTGACCTTAAATGGGTAATAAAACACGGATTGCCGCTGGCCGTAAGCTGTCCGTTTATGGTTTGTTTTTGGCCCGATTCCAGCTGATTATTGCTGCCGGCAGCAAATGATAGGTTGTTGTAGGTGTTGCTGCCTCCTATAATGGCATTATATTGAAAGGAAACATCATTGAACGTGGTATTGTGGCCAACTAACCTGGCACTATGACCTTCGTCCCTGGTAAAATGGACATCATGTAAAACACGATCTGGTTTGTCGCGGATCTCCAATGTCCCCCAATGACCATTAAGGTTGATTGTTGATTGTCCTGCCGCTACAGAACCTGTCCCTCTAAGTCGAAGCGACCCAATAACATCGACGGTTGTACCGGTCAGATCCAGTGTATAATTACTAATCCCAAACTGAATGATGCCGCTGGAATGAATTTGTGAATTATTGGCCAGAAGGGCCCTTACAGCAGTGTAGAATGACGACAGGTTTCTAAAAGTCAGTTTGTTTTCATTGGTGTTCAATGTGCCCCCCAGCAGTTCAATATTTCTGTCACCAACAGAGAGATCGTCCACCATCCTCCATTCATTCCCTGCCCCCCTGAAGCTGACAAACCCCCTCAGCCCTCCCTCCGCATTCCAGTCACCGGCAGCCAGTTCCTGTCCCCTGGTCTCTATGGTATTCTCTTCCCCTGCAGTTCCATAAAAGTTCCATTGAAAATAAGGCGTTGACAGGTCCACCTCCATCGCCTCCTGCATCTGTAGCGATCCGAATATGTTCATCCTCTGATGTTCCTTCCCCAGAAGCAGCGGATTGCCGGGGGCATCCTCCCAGGTCATGTTGTTGCAGAATGCCTGGGAAGTGATCTCTACGGTATTGTCCCCATCTTCAAAACCCGACACTACATCAAAAACCACGTCATCTGCGGCAGTAGGCACACAGTTGGCCGTTACACCACCGGAACTATGTGACCAGTGGTTCCCAACTCCCCATTCACCACTCCCGCCGATCCAATATAGAGTCTGGGATTCCGGCGGAGTGATGACCCACCCATCAGTGTTTCCAAGGTCAATGGATCCATCAGCAACAAAGCCAGCATCCCCTTCCCCGTGGATATCCTGCAAGGCAATGTTCGCACAGCTGATGGTGCCATCGGACTTAACCAGTATTGCTGCCTCTCCCTCATCCATGCTGGTGATCATGATCGGGGTGGTACAAACCGGGGCACTGGCAATAAAATCATCATTGATGGTCTGTCTGCTGCCTGCCTGTAACTGATAGGATTTGCCAGGAGAAAACTCAAGCATATTGTATTCGTTGCTGCCTCTTATGATGCCATCGCCTTCAAACAATACGTGATTATAACCGATATCACTACTCTGTAACTCACCAAGACCATTGTCCGTAAACGCAATGGTTGAGGTTCCCGCCTCCAAGATAAAGTCAGAGGAAAAGCCGATAGAAAAAATCTTGTCAATGGTAACTGTGGATGAACCAAGCCGCAATATGCTGGGAGAATAATCGGTCTCCGAACGAAACTCAGAAGCCGATAATGGGTGACCATTGGTATTCAGAACACCCTCCTGCAGGAAAATGTGTGATTGTCCAACGGAAAGACCATCCTGCAGTACCCACTCTGTATCCTCCCCGGCAAAATATACCCCCCCCCTGAAATTATTCTGCCAATCCCAATAACCGGCGTTTAACACATGTCCGCTGGTCTCAATCTCGTTCTCTGCCACGCGACCACGAAAATACCACCTGAAATCAGCACTTGCCAGGTCAACCCTCATAGCCTCCTGCAACCGGAGCGAACCCATGATGTTCATGCTCTGGTATTCATTCCCGCGCAGCAACGGATTGCCAGGGGCACCGTCCCATGTCATGTCGTTGCAGAATGCCGGAGAGGAGATCTCCACCACATGATTGCCCCCGGCTGCAAAGGAGTTATCATCAAACACCACATCATCTGCGGCAGTAGGCACACAGCCTGACGGAGCACCATCTGATGCCAGAGACCAATGGTTGCCGTCCGCCCAGTCACCTCCACCGCCGATCCAGTAAAGTCTCTTGGAGACCGGCTCAGTTATGATCCACCCATCAGTGTTTCCAAGGTCAATGGATCCTTCAGCAACAAAGGCAGCACCCCCTTCCCCGTGGATGTCCTGCAAGGCAATGTTCGCACAGCTGATCGTGCCCTCGGTCTTAACCAGTATTGCTGCCTCTCCCTCATCCGTGCTGGTGATCATGATCGGGGTGCTACAAACCGGGACTCTGGCAATAAAATCATCATTGATGGTTTGTGTCCTGCGTGCCTCTAACTGGTAAGCTTTGCCAGGGGCAAACTCCAGGGTAGCAAATGTATTTTGGCCCCTCAGTTCACCGTTGCCCTCAAAAACCACATGGTTAAATTGGTTTCCCCAACCATGGATCGTTGCCACATCCACGTCAGGATTTGCAAAGTGAACATCATTGAATTCGATGCCGGAGGAATAAACATAAAACCGGTGTTCGGGAAAATCGTCGGAAAAACGGATGACGGAACTCCCCGCATCCAGATCAAAAAAGCTGTATATCATAATCCGGTACCCGATATGAACTTCCGATGCACCCAGGTGCAGTTCTTTCTGATCAGGGGTTTCAACCCGGAATCCGTGCGCATTGAGTGTATGTCCGTCTGTCCGCAAAGACCCCTCTTGCAGGTATATTTCACACGACCCCGCATAAAAACCATCCAGTAATGTCCACTCACCGCTTCCATTAAAGTATATCCCGCCCCATGTCCACCTGCCATTTTGACTGATCCCCCCGGCAGATACATCCTGTCCCATTGTCCGTATGGTGTTCCCCGGCTGACCGCCCCTGAAATTCAATGTAAAATAGCTTTGTTTCAGGTCCACCACCATCTCTTCCTGCAGCTGCAGCGAGCCAAAAATGGTCAAACTCATATTGTATGCACCCTCCAGGGTTGGGTTGCCAGGGGCATCATCCCATATCATGGTATGGCATGTGGCGTGGGTATTGATCATTACCCGGTTGTTTCCCTGGGTAAACCCGGAGTGCCCATCAAAATATACGGTGTCATTTGGTCCGGGGACCACAGAATGAAAGGTACTGCCACCGGAGCTGGTCGCCCAGTGACTGATCTCCGACCAACTTCCGCTGCCCCCAACCCAATAGTACTGATCACCATATGCGGATATGCCTGACAATAACAGCAGCACAGTACTGGCAACACATAAATACCTGAATGCCAGCTGATAACGAGACCTGTTCGTTTGGCGGGGCGTGTGGTGGGCTATGTTCATTGTTCAGCAATTTTGTAAAATTCGTTGGCAAGCAACCGCATATTGGTATAAATCACTTACAAATATATGTGATTGTTTATAAATATACCAACAGAATTATAGCGTAAAAATATAAAAATAATCATTGCCCGATAAAACTACCTTTCCCGATCAAATGGGTTTTTATACCTTTGCCGGAAATTGTTACCCGGATGTTGATTGCAGACCCAAACAATGAAGAGACATACATATACTGATCGTTTTTTCCTTAACCTGTTTTTTGTTCTGATCCTGTTGTTATCCGGCTCCGCATGGGCTGCCGAACGCAAGGTCCTGGTGGCTGTCCGGACCGGCAGACCCCCGGTTATCGATGGCACCATGCGTGATCAGGCCTGGCAGCAGGCCAATGTAGCCGGTGGGTTCCACCAGTACGAACCCCACAACGACCGTCCGGCCACATATGATACCAGGGTGAGGGTCTTATACGATGACAATGCATTATACATTGCAGCCAGGCTGTACGACCAGTCGCCCGACAGTATTCTCAGGGAACTGGGACTTCGAAACTCAGGAAATGACCTGAACGCCGATCGTTTCTATGTAGACATCAATCCATTTGACGATGGCATCCACGGATTTCGTTTCCAGGTTTCTGCATCAGGGGTGCAAACCGATGCGAACATGTCAGGGTCAGGCCGGCATGGCGACCTTAACTGGAATGCAGTATGGATCAGTGAGGTTGGGATAACCGATGACGGCTGGATCGTCGAGATGGAGATCCCTTATTCGGCATTGCGGTTCCCACGGGGCGACATCCAGGAGTGGGGCATAAACTTCTGGCGCGAAATTCGCCGTACACGTGAAACATCCAGCTGGAATTACGTGAACAGGAGCGTTGGAGACGATTTGGCCTATATGGGACAACTCAACGGCATCAATGAAGTATCACCCCCTCCACGCCTGTCATTTTATCCCTACCTGTCGAACTACGTCGAAAAAAATGGTTTCGACCGGGGGTGGGGCAATTCATTCAATGGCGGCATGGACCTGAAATACGGGTTAAGTCCGGCATTTACAATGGATGTAACGCTGGTTCCGGATTTCGGACAGGTACAGTCAGATGCAAAAGTCCTCAACCTTACCCCTTTTGAAGTCAGGTATGACGAAAACCGCCAGTTTTTTACCGAGGGGACAGAGTTGTTTCAAAAAGGAGCACTCTTCTATTCGCGGCGCATCGGTGAGAGGCCGGTCAGCTACCATAAAGCGTATTCGGAGCGCAAAGCGCATGAGGTCGTTTTAGATAACCCACTGGAAACAAGGATGATCAATGCCACAAAGATCAGTGGGCGGACAGCCGGCGGACTGGGAATTGGGTTGTTCAATGCCATGACCGCGGCCAGCACGGCAACTTTGGCAGATACCCTAACCGGACTTACAAGAAAAGTAACAACACAACCATTTACCAACTACAACCTGGTGGTATTTGATCAAAGTCTGCGGAACAACTCTTACCTGAGCCTGATCAACACAAACGTGGCCGGTTCGGAAAAAGGGTATACTGCGAACGTTACCGGGACAGAGTTCCGTTTTGCCAACCGCACCAACGAATACCGCATCAGCGGATCAGGGGCCCTGAGTCAGCAGTATTATTCGGATAGTGACAACGTTTATGGTTTTCAATACGATCTCCAGGCAGGGAAAACCGGTGGCACCTGGCGGTATTATTACACACGCAAGGTGCTGAGCAACGATTATGACCAGAACGACATGGGATTCCTCCTGCGCAACAACCGGGCAGATGACGGGTTCACAGTAAGCCATCACCTTTTTGACCCCTTCTGGCGGTTCTGGATGCTTACCAACTCGTTTACATACACATATTCAAGGCTCTTTGAACCCTCCAGGTATACGGGGACGGAGCTGTCGCACCATTTGATGGTGATGTTCGACACCCGTTTCCATATCAGTCTGCGGACCACCTATATGCCAAGAGGCGAGCGCGATTATTATGAACCGCGCGTCAACGGAAGGTACTACCGGACAGATGAACAACTGAGCTTCAGGATGACCTACTCATCCGATTACAGGAGAAGGGTCTTCGTCGACGGACGATTCCATTATGACATGCAGCAGTCGGCCGAACAGAAAGAGATGCGCGGTTTCATGATCCAACCCACGGTCAGGGTCAGCGACCGCCTGAATATGTCATACGGCTTCGAATTCAGTGAAAGGGTCAATGACATCGGCTATGTGTCGCACAGCAGTCCGGATTCGGTCTTTTTTGGCCGGCGGCAGTCGCCCACCGTCATCAATACCTTTCGCTCTACCTATATATTTTCGAACGATCTGTCGCTCGACTTCAACTTGCGTCATTACTGGTCGGAAGTGGATTACGACGGACAGTATTACCTGCTGCAAGCCACCGGCATAGCCGAACCGGTGCAAAAGGACCTGAAAACACCCGGCATCAACTACAATGCCTTTACCATCGATATGCTGCTGACCTGGCATTTTGCGCCGGGAAGCCAGATGACCATCGCCTGGAAAAATGTGATCGACCACCGCGAAAACATACTCCGGCAGGGCTACCTGGACAATCTCCAGCATATGTTCACCCACCCCCAAATTAACAGCTTGTCTCTCAGGGTTCTGTATTATATCGACTTCCAGACGGTACAACGCCTGAACGAACAGCTGCGTGGCTGAAACCAAAAAAAAACATCAGGTTTTTGTTGCAGAACAAAAAAAATGTATATTTTTGCATTATAATTGCATTTTTATACATTCAGGACCATGAAGTCACAACGCCATCTGGCGATCAGGAAAATTATTCTCAACGAAAAGGTCAGCAGCCAGGAAGAGCTTCTTCAGAAACTGAACCAGCAGGGTTTTGACCTGACCCAGGCCACGGTGTCGAGAGACTTAAAGGAGATGCAGGCCGGGAAGAAAGCTGATCCGGAAAAAGGGAGCATCTTTTCTTTGCCCGACCAGTCATATTCAACAGATGCGGGTACCGTTCCGGACCATTCTTTTCTGACTGCGGCCATTCGCTCCATCCACTTTGCCAACAAGCTGGGCGTCATCAAAACACTGCCTGGCTATGCCCACAGCATTGCCATTGCCATAGACAAAGCAGTACGCTTCGAGATCATCGGGACCATTGCAGGTGACGACACCATACTCCTGATCCCGGAAGAAGGAATACATCGAAATTCATTAAAAAAAGCACTTAAAACAATATTTCCCGGGCTGGAAAAAAATATGTTCTTCCCGGCAAACTGAATGTTGCACTCAATAAAAAAACAACAATGGAGAAAAAAAAGGAGAAGGTTATACTTGCTTACAGCGGCGGACTGGATACGTCGGTGATCCTGAAGTGGCTGACCGATAAAGGATATGACGTCATTGCGTATATTGCTGACGTCGGACAGGATGATCATTTCGGGGAGGTCCGGCAAAAGGCCCTGCAGATTGGTGCCAGTGATGTTTATATTGAGGATCTGAAAGAGGAGTTTGTCACCGACTTTATTTTCCCTGCCATACAGGCCAGTGCCATTTACGAGAACAGGTATTTGCTGGGTACTGCACTGGCAAGGCCGCTGATCGCAAAACGGCAGATAGAGCTTGCAGGGGAACTGGATGCGGCTTATGTATCGCACGGGGCGACAGGCAAAGGCAATGACCAGGTGCGGTTTGAACTGACATATTACGCCCTGAACCCTTCCATAAAGGTCCTGGCTCCGTGGAAGGACCCTGCGTTTCTGTCGCAGTTTAAAGGGCGAACAGACATGCTGCACTATGCGAAAGAGAAAAATATTCCTGTAAAGGCCTCCCTGAAAAAACCGTACAGTGAGGACGACAACCTGCTTCACATCAGCCACGAAGCAGGGATCCTGGAAGATCCGGCCTATTCGCCAGGAAAGGAGATCCTGTCGCGGATCAAGTCACCCATCGATGCGCCCGACAAGGTGACAAAGATCAGTATTTCATTCAAAGACGGCATCCCTGTCAGGGTGGAACACCCCGAAAAAAACACCACAATAACCGGCGCTTTGCCCATATTTCAATATCTGAATGAACTGGGGTGTGAAAACGGGATCGGGTTGCTCGACATGGTTGAGAATCGTTTTGTCGGGATAAAATCAAGGGGGGTATATGAAACACCCGGTGCTTCTGTTTTATTCATTGCCCATATGGACATTGAAGGGATTGCGATGGACAGGGAGGTGCTGCGGTTAAGGAACATGTTGTCACCAAAATTTGCCGAACTTGTCTACAACGGCTTCTGGTACAGTCCGGAAATGGATTTCCTCCGTGCTGCCCTGAACAAAAGCCAGGAGCTGATTGATGGCACCGTGTATGTCAGCCTCTACAAGGGCAATGTCATGATCGACGGCCGCGAGTCGCCCAGCTCCTTATACGACAAGGAGCTGTCGAGTATGGATATTGAAGGGGGATTTGACCAGCAAGACAGTGAGGGGTTCATAAAGATCAATGCAATACGCCTGATGGCCCACCATGCAATTATCAGCAAAAAAAACAGCACCTCCGGCCATGAAGCAATCATAAAAGAATAATGTCATGATGTCGATATGGGATAAAGGGAGAAAACCCGATGACCGAATGATGCAGTTCACATCGGACCGTGACAGACAGCTTGATCAGCAACTGCTGGCACCCGACCTGGCCGGATCCACTGCACATGCACTGATGCTTGGAAAAACAGGCTTGCTGTCGCAGGCAGAATCATCAGCAATCGCTGATGCGCTGCGGCAGCTTTACCACCAGGCGGAAGAGAATAAAATGCTGATTGGAAATGAATCGGAAGATGTGCACAGTTTTATTGAAGAACTGCTGGTGAAGAGACTGGGTGAGACAGGCAAACGCATACACAGTGGCCGGTCGAGGAACGACCAGGTGCTGGTTGCATTGCGCCTGTACATGCGCCGGGAGCTGCAGGCAATATGCCGTCAGGCCTCCGCCCTGTTTGATCTGCTGATCATAAAAAGCACCGAAACACGTGACCAGGTAATGCCGGGCTACACCCACATGCAGGTGGCCATGCCCTCAAGCTTTGGCTTGTGGTATTCGGCTTTTGCCGAAAGTCTCGCTGACGACCTGCATGGTGTTGCCTATGCATA
Source organism: Bacteroidales bacterium (assembly GCA_003559735.1). GTDB lineage: Bacteria > Bacteroidota > Bacteroidia > Bacteroidales > UBA7960 > PUPG01. Next base: position 35,315 of record PWKN01000072.1, read on the forward strand.
TGCCGTCGTGAATCAAAACCCGTTGGGTTCAGGCGCCGGATATGGCACCTCTTTCCCGGTGGACAGGGAGATGACAACCCGCCTGCTTGGATTCGGCGGCATGAACATCAATGCCATATACGCCCAGATGACAAGAGGCAAAGCAGAAAAAGCATTCGCTGCAGCCGTGTCATCATTTGCCAGTACATTGGCAAGGCTTGCGGGGGACATCTGTCTGTATTCCGGTGAAAATTTCGGATTCTTTGATATTCCGGAGGCCATCACCACCGGTTCCAGCATCATGCCACACAAACAGAACCCCGATCTTGCCGAACTCATAAGGGGCCGCTGTAATTTACTCCAGAACCTGCCTCAGGAGATCACCTCGCTGTCGACCAACCTGCCCACAGGGTATCACCGCGACCTGCAGCTCATCAAGGAACTTGTTTTTCCGGCCGTCACCGCACTGAAAGAATGTCTGTCGATGACCCTGCTCCTCGTTGAACACGTATCGGTCAGACAGGGAATTGTGAATGACCCGCGCTACAACAACATGTACAGCGTAGAGGAGATCAACCGGCTGGTAGCAGACGGGGTGCCTTTCAGAGAGGCTTACCGCCTGATTGCAAAACAAATCAGCAACGGCAGCTTTTCGCCTGACAGGCAACAGAGTTATACACACACAGGCAGTACCGGAAATCTTTCCCTGGAGTCCATCCGGGAAAAATTTTACGCCACATTGCAAGCCATCCCATTCAAAGAAGCTGAAAACGCCATACAGCAATTAATGTCACCCCCGGAGAAACACTGACCATCACACACACTGATCCAAAACAACAAAACAATGCAACAAACCAACGCCACCCTGCTCCTTCGCAACGGACAATCATTCGATGGAGGTTCATTCGGTTACCCGCACTCCGCCGCCGGCGAAGTGGTGTTCAATACCGCCATGACAGCATACCCGGAAAGCCTGACCGATCCCTCCTACAAGGGACAGATCCTGACGGCAACCTATCCTTTGATAGGGAACTACGGGATCCCAAAATCAGCCATCAAAAACGGCTTGCCAACCGGATTCGAGTCTGCCGGCATCCACATCGCCGGATTGCTGATCACTGATTATTCGGCCGTGTACAGCCACTGGAATGCAATTGAAAGTCTGGGCAGCTGGCTGAACAGGCACAGGATACCTGCCCTTTATGGCATCGATACACGGGCGGTAACCCGGGTATTGCGCGAACATGGGTGCATGCCCGGCAAGATCATTATAAACAACACGGAGCCAGAGTGGGAAGATCCAGCAGCAACATGCCTTGTGCGAGAGGTAAGCACCACAGAGGTGATCACATATGGCGACGGACGATACCGGATCCTGCTCGTCGACTGTGGCGTGAAGTTCAACATCATCCGCAGCCTGCTGCAATATGACACGCAGGTGGTTCGTGTTCCCTGGGATTATGATTATTCGGCCGACGAGTATGACGGACTGTTCATCTCAAACGGTCCGGGCAACCCGGCATTATGCACAACGCCCATAGCACACCTGGAAAAAGCATTACAGGGCAGCACGCCCATCTTTGGCATATGCCTGGGCAGCCAGCTTCTTGCCCTTGCTGCCGGGGCAAAGACTTACAAACTGAAATACGGTCACCGCAGCCACAACCAGCCTGTCATATGCCACGAGAACAACCGCTGTTTCATTACTTCACAAAACCATGGCTATGCAGTCGATTTTAACAGCCTGAACAATGAATGGACAGTGTATTTCTCCAATCTGAATGATCATAGTTGTGAAGGGATCAAACACCGGTCAAAGCCATTCTTTGCCACACAGTTCCATCCGGAAGCATCTGGCGGACCGACAGATACGGCATTCCTTTTTGACCATTTCATCCAGGAAGTTGCCAGGTACAAAAACAAATAGTCATTAATAAAACAGCAGAAAAGATGTCATTACAGTCTGGTATTGAAAAGATCCTCGTATTGGGCTCAGGTGCGTTAAAGATCGGGGAAGCGGGGGAATTTGACTATTCCGGGTCGCAGGCACTGAAGGCCCTCAGGGAAGAAGGAATACAAACTGTGCTGATCAATCCGAATATCGCCACGGTACAAACGTCGGAAGGGATTGCCGATACGGTTTATTTTTTGCCCGTCACCCCGGCTTTTGTAGAGGAGGTGATCAGGAAGGAGAAACCACAGGGGATCATGCTCGCCTTTGGCGGACAAACAGCCCTGAACTGTGGTGTTGAACTGTACGGATCAGGTGTCCTGGAAAGAGAGCAGGTTCAGGTGCTGGGCACACCGGTTGAAGCCATCCGGGCAACCGAAGACAGGGACCTGTTTGTCAGGAAGCTGAAGGAGATCGATGTAAAAACTGCGCGCAGCCAGGCCGTATCGTCAGTCAGTGAAGCACTGGCATCGGCTTCTGAGATAGGCTACCCGGTCATTGTCAGGGCGGCATATGCACTGGGTGGTCTCGGCAGCGGGTTCGCGACCAACGACAAAGAACTGGAAGCACTGTGCGATCATGCTTTTGCATATTCTTCACAGGCCCTGATTGAAGAATCACTCAAAGGGTGGAAAGAGATTGAATATGAAGTGGTGCGCGACCAATACGACAACTGCATCACAGTGTGCAACATGGAAAATGTTGACCCACTGGGAATTCATACCGGTGAGAGCATTGTTGTGGCCCCTTCACAAACGTTGTCCAATGATGAATACCATTTTCTCCGTCAGCTGGCCATAAAGATCATCCGCCACATTGGGGTTATCGGCGAATGCAATGTGCAATATGCCCTTGATCCCAAATCGCTCGACTACCGGGTAATTGAGGTAAATGCCAGGTTGTCGCGAAGCAGTGCACTGGCATCCAAGGCCACCGGATATCCATTGGCCTTCATTGCTGCGAAGCTCGGACTGGGTTACGGTTTGCACGAATTAAAAAATACCGTCACAAAGTCCACCACCGCTTTTTTTGAGCCTTCGCTCGATTATGTCGTATGCAAGATCCCCAGGTGGGATATGGGAAAATTCAGCGGGGTATCGAAAGAGATTGGGAGCAGCATGAAGAGTGTGGGAGAGGTTATGGCGATTGGCCGTACGTTTGAGGAGGCAATTCAAAAAGGGATACGGATGATCGGACAGGGAATGCATGGATTTGTCGGGAACAACGACCTGCATTTTGATGATGTGGAGGCGGCATTGTGCAACCCTACCGATATGCGCTTATATGCCATCCAGAAAGCCATGGAAAAGGGGTACGGCATTGACAGCATACACCGGCTTACTATGATTGATACCTGGTTCCTGGAGAAACTATGGAACATATTCCAGATAAAGACTTTGCTGAGCAAACACCACAACCTCGAAGGTATTTCTGAGACCCTGCTGAAAGAGGCCAAGCTGAGGGGATTCTCAGACTTCCAGATTGTCCGCCTGGTACTTCAAAGCGAAGGCGGGGAGATAGAAGAGAATATGCGTAAACTACGAAAGATCAGGCAGTCGAAAGGGATCATTCCCTATGTAAAACAGATCGATACCCTGGCTGCAGAGTATCCGGCGCACACCAACTACCTGTACCTGAGCTATGCGGCCTCTGAACACGATGTTGAAATGGTTAACGACAATAATGCGGTGGTTGTATTGGGATCAGGAGCCTACAGGATTGGAAGCAGCGTCGAGTTTGACTGGTGTGGGGTGAATTCCTTGCAAACCATTGCACAGGAAGGTCTGCGTTCCATCATGATCAACTACAACCCCGAAACAGTAAGCACCGATTACGATGTGTGTCACCGTTTGTATTTCGACGAACTGTCGCTTGAACGCGTTCTCGACATTATTGAACTGGAAAAACCTAAAGGCACAGTGGTGTCGACCGGCGGACAGATACCGAATAATCTGGCCATGCGTCTGCACAGGCATGGAGTACCCATCCTGGGAACCTCTCCCCTGTCGATTGACCGTGCAGAAAACCGCCACAAGTTCTCGGCCATGCTCGACAGTCTGGGAATTGACCAGCCACGCTGGAAAGAGCTTACCAGCATCAAGGATATCGAAACGTTTACAGATGCTGTTGGGTTTCCGGTACTCATCAGGCCTTCGTATGTGCTGTCAGGAGCCGCGATGAATGTGGTTTCCAATAAGGAGGAGCTGGTTCACTTCCTGACCCTCGCCACCAGGGTGTCGAAACAATACCCTGTGGTTGTGTCTGAATTCATTGAGGAGGCAAAAGAGATCGAGATCGATGCAGTGGCCAGGCAGGGAGAAGTGGTTGCCTATGCACTGTCAGAGCATATAGAATTTGCAGGCGTGCATTCAGGCGATGCCACCATGGTGCTCCCCCCCCAGAAACTTTATTTTGAAACCATAAGGCGCATCAAAAAGATCAGCAAGGCAATCGCACGTGAACTCAACATTACAGGACCTTTCAACATGCAGTTGCTGGCAAGGGACAACCAGGTGAAGGTGATTGAATGCAATTTGCGTGCTTCAAGGAGTTTCCCCTTTGTGTCGAAAGTGCTGCATTATAACTTCATTGAACTGGCAACCAGGGTTATGCTGGGAAAAGAAGTTGAAAAGCCCGCCCCTTCGATGTTTGAGATCGAACATATTGGCATCAAAGCCCCGCAATTCAGTTTTTCACGGCTGGCAAAAGCAGACCCGGTACTGGGGGTGGAAATGGCATCGACCGGTGAAGTGGGTTGCCTGGGCGACTCTTACTATGAGGCGGTCCTGAAAGCCATGTTGTCGGTCGGATATAAGATACCCAAAAAGAACATTCTGCTCAGTACCGGACCGATGCGGTCAAAAGTGGAACTGATCAATGCATGCAAAATGCTGACAGAGAAAAAATACCAGTTGTTTGCCACCCGGGGCACGGCCAACTTTCTTGAACTGAACGGAATCGCTGCCACACCGCTTCACTGGCCTGATGAACAAGCCAAACCCAATGTGCTCGATTACCTCAGATCAAACCTCATTGATCTGGTGATCAACATTCCAAAAGACCATACGAGAAACGAGTTGTATAACGATTATACCATTCGGCGAAATGCCATCGACTTCAACATACCGCTGATCACCAACGCCAGGCTCGCAAGTGCGTTTATCTATGCTTTCTGCAGACTTCAGTTCCACGACCTGCAGGTCAAAAGCTGGGATGCCTACAGGATGAAATGATCAGAACCCGCTCATATTGTCCATTGAGACGGCTTGACATGACGTTGCTGAGGCAGTGAACAGTTTGCCAAAACACACAAAATAATTTCAAAATGTTTTTATAAATCAAAAATACTTTGTACTTTTGCAGGCCTGTAAAACTGTTAAATCAAAGGAAAGTAAACAACCTGAAAAAAATGTACTTAAGTCCAGAGATAAAAAAGAAAATTTTCAAGGAGCATGGTGGCAGTGACACGGATACCGGCTCACCCGAAAGCCAGGTCGCCCTGTTCACACACCGCATCAGTCATTTGACCAATCACCTGAAAAGCAACAAAAAAGACCTGAACACGCGGCGTTCATTGGTTTTGTTGGTAAGTAAGCGCAGAAAGCTTTTGAACTATCTGAAAGAAAATGATATTGAGCGCTACCGGGCAATCATCAAGAAGCTTAACCTGAGAAAATAAAGGAAACTTGCAGAAAACAGGCAATTATTCAGTAATTGCCTGTTTTTTTATCTAAACATATAAATGCATTATATATTAAAAGACGAAACAGAAGAAGATGAGTAAAGCAACAGGAATTCAGAAGAAAATCGACTTGGGTGATGGAAAAGTCATCACCATTGAAACCGGTAAGCTGGCAAAGCAAGCCGATGGTTCTGTGGTAGTGCGCATGGGTGATACCATGTTGCTTGCCACTGTAGTGGCCAAATCAGAGATAAAGGAGGGGCAGTCTTTTTTACCCCTTTCGGTTGATTACCAGGAAAAGTACGCGGCTGCAGGCCGGTTTCCCGGGGGATTTTTCAAGCGCGAAGCCCGTCCGTCGGAACATGAAATATTGATATCCCGACTGGTAGACAGGGCATTGCGTCCGATGTTCCCCGACTATTACCAGGCAGAGACACAGGTTTTGATATCACTGATATCGGCGGGGAAAGACACATTGCCCGATGCGCTCGCCGGACTTGCTGCTTCGGCAGCGATCTGCGTTTCGGACATTCCTTTCAACGGACCTATATCTGAAGTGAGGGTAGCCCGTATTGACAACGAGTACGTCATCAACCCGGGAATAACAGAGCTGGAATCGGCCGATATTGACCTGATTGTAGCCGGAACCCTTGACAACATCGTGATGGTGGAAGGGGAAATGAAGGAAGTGTCGGAGGCAGAACTGCTCGACGGGATCAGGAAAGCACACGAAGTGATAAAAATTCAATGCCAGACCCAGCTCGACCTGGCCAGTGAAGTTGAAAAATCAAAAACAAAAAGGGAATACCCGGCACCGCCCGCCGACGAGGGACTGCTCGAAGACATGAACAAGGCTCTGTATCAGAAATTATATGACATAACCGGCCAGTTCATTAAAGACAAGCATCTGAGAAGGGATACATATGACCAGGTGCTGTCAGGGTACCTTGAGGGCATCCCTGAAGAAGAGCTGGAAGAAAAAGGAGAACTGGCAAAAAAATATTTTGGTGACATCCAGAAAAAGGCCATCCGTGATTTTGTGCTGGACAAAAAAGTTCGCCTTGACGGACGTAAGCCTGGAGAGATACGTGACATATGGACAGAAGTTGATTATTTGCCTGCTGCACATGGTTCGGCCATATTTACCCGCGGGGAAACACAATCGCTGACGACAGTGACCCTGGGGACCAAGCTCGATGAACAAACCATTGACGGGGCTGTTATTGAGGGGAAAAACAAGTTTTTGCTCCATTACAACTTTCCCCCGTTCTCAACCGGTGAGGTAAAGATGATGCGTTTCACAAGCCGCCGGGAAATTGGTCACGGGAACCTGGCCATGCGCGCACTCAAACCGGTATTGCCCAACGGGAATGACAACCCCTACACCATCCGTGTGGTCTCTGATATACTTGAATCGAACGGTTCATCATCAATGGCTACAGTATGTGCCGGAACGATGGCTCTGATGGATGCGGGTGTGAAAATCTCAAAACCGGTATCGGGTATCGCCATGGGCATGATCGCTGAAACGGAAACAAAAAGGTATGCGATTTTATCCGACATCCTGGGCGACGAAGACCACCTGGGCGATATGGACTTTAAGGTAACCGGAACCAGGGATGGCATCACAGCCTGCCAGATGGATATCAAAATTGACGGTTTGCCATACGAAACCCTTGAAGAGGCGCTTTCACAAGCACGTGAAGGCCGCATCCACATCCTTGATGAAATGGAAAAAACCATTTCGGCACCAAGGGAAGATTATAAACCGCATGTACCACGTATCATAAAACTCACCGTCCCGAAAGAATTCATTGGAGCGATCATTGGTCCGGGCGGAAAAGTGGTTCAGGAGCTGCAGAAAGAAAGCGGAGCGACCATCGTGATTGAAGAAGTGGGCGAATATGGTGTTGTGGATATTGTTTCTGAAAACAAGGATTCCATCGACATCGTTGTAGACCGGATCAAAGGCATCATTGCCGTCCCGGAAATCGGACAGGTTTATGAGGGTAAGGTAAAAAGTGTCGTTTCGTTTGGTATGTTCGTTGAAATATTGCCTGGAAAAGAGGGTTTGCTGCACATCAGTGAAATAGAATGGAGAAGGCTGGAAAAAGTTGAAGACAGTGGTTTTAAGGTAGGTGACGACATTGAAGTGAAGCTGCTCGATGTGGATAAAAAAACGGGCAAACTGAAACTGTCACGCAAAGCATTGCTTCCCAGGGATCAGAAACCCCAAAGATAAACCACCGGGGTGCGGGAATACAGTATGACAGCAGGAGACCTGCTTTTGCGTATGTTTTTTTGCTAATTTTCACCCTTAAAACGGTATATCTATGAGACAGCTGAAGATAGTCAAACAGGTAACCAACAGGGATACTGCATCGCTGGACAAGTATTTGCAGGAAATCGCAAAAGTGGGACTTATTTCTGCGGAAGAAGAGGTCAGACTGGCACAACGCATTAAGAAAGGGGACAAAGATGCGCTTGAAAAGTTGTGCAAAGCCAATCTGCGTTTTGTTGTATCTGTATCAAAGCAGTATCAGAACCAGGGACTTAGTCTGCCCGATCTGATCAATGAAGGAAACCTCGGACTGATGAAGGCAGCCGAACGGTTTGATGAGACAAAAGGATTCAAGTTCATCTCCTATGCCGTATGGTGGATAAGGCAATCAATCCTGCAGGCATTGGCTGAGCAGGCACGCATTGTGCGACTTCCACTGAACAAGATAGGCACCATCAACAAAGTGAACAAAGCGTTCAGCCAATTGGAGCAAAAGTATGAAAGGGAACCCAATGCTGATGAGATAGCTGACTTGCTCGACATTACCGTTGATGAAGTGAAAGATGCACTGAAAAACAGTGGCCGGCACCTGTCAATGGATGCACCCATACTGGACGGAGAGGAGTCTGACATGTATGAGGTGATCTATAACGAAGACGACACCAACACCCCTGAAAACAGCTTACTCTACGACTCACTGAAAAACGAGATTGAACGGACCATTGCCACACTGCCCACCAGGGAGGCGGAGGTAATAGTACACTATTTCGGACTCAATGGGTTTCAACCCCATACACTGGAAGAGATCGGTGAAAAACTCAGCCTTACAAGGGAAAGGGCCAGGCAAATCAAAGAACGGGGATTGCGTCACCTGAAACATGCTTCGAAGTGCAGAATATTGAAAACATACCTTGGTTGAATCTTTTACAAAAAACCATTTTCAGCAAGTCATCATGAACCATTTAATCGCACCTTCGCTCCTGGCTGCAAACTTTCTTAACCTGCAACAGGATATTGGAACGGTAAACCAGAGTGAGGCAGACCTTTTTCATGTGGATGTGATGGACGGACATTTTGTTCCCAATATAACGTTCGGGTTTTTCATCATTGAGCAAATAAAATCGATTGCCAGGAAGCCCCTTGATGTGCACCTGATGATCAGCAATCCAGACAAATACCTTGAAGATTTCAAAAATGCCGGAGCCGACTGGCTCAGTGTGCACTATGAAACCTGTCCGCATCTTCACCGCAGCATTGACCGGATAAAACAACTGGGAATGAAAGCAGGGGTTGTACTCAATCCACACAACAATGTGGAGTTGCTGAGAGACATTCTGCCGGATACTGATTTTGTGCTGCTCATGTCTGTCAATCCCGGATATGGCGGTCAGCATTTCATTGACAGCACCTACGAACGCATCCGGAAACTCCACCAGATGAAAGAAGAGACAAACCCTGATTTGCTCATTGAAGTAGATGGAGGTGTGGATACACACAATGCCGCCAAACTTGTAGGGTCCGGGGTCAATGTACTGGTAGCCGGAAGCACTGTATTCCGGTCAGACAACCCGTTACAAACCATTTCCGAATTGAAGCATCTTTCTCCGGCCAACTGATCACTCTGCTTATCCGACAGATTTTCCCGGGAAAAAGCCGCCGATATAGTATCCAGTCAGGTACAATTCCCTGCCTGCTTTTCGAGCCGCATCAGGAATAATCCCGGTCTGGCCAGGTGTTGTTGAGCGCCGACTTCCAGACATTTTGTTTGCCTGTATAGAAAAGAACGATGGAGATGCATACCAGCAACAACCCGACAACGACAAAACTGTGATAGAGTCCGAAAACCAACACCAATGGTTGCAGCAATACAGGTGACATGAACATGCCCAGAAAAATGAACAGGTTCAGGTAACCCACAAGGGTTCCCCTGATCATTGAGGGCGCCAGCTGCACCAGCCAGAGATTCACATTGGCCATCTGCATCCCAAAACCTGTCCCGCAAACAAGGATCCCAGCCACCATCATACCATATGAAGTGCTTAATCCAATGATGACATATCCCGCCGCCACCAGTATGTATACCAGTCCCATGATGAAGGGAAAATCGAGCCTTTTTTTCACACGGGAATAATTGAATGCTGTAGCCATAGCAGTAATGTTCATGCAGGCAATGGCAACACCCACCTGCGTACTGGTTACCCCCTCTATTGCACTGAGCATAAAAGGCATTTGAACGGGGATCATATAAAAAACAGCAAACGAAAAAAAAGCAATCAGGTATACCCACCATACCTGCAACGGGATCATTTTGATCAGGGTTCGGCTTATAAGGCGCACTCCGCCGGCTGGTTTGATCCGTTCAGGTTCATACACAGAAACCAGGGCCATAACAAAAATTACCAGCGAAAAGGTATATATCAGGAATGGGAACCGCCAGTGCAAACCAGCCAGATAACCCCCCACAGTAATAAAAACCAATCCGCCGGTCGAGGCAAATGCAGCCTGGTACCCCATGAAGGTACTGCGTTTACGTCCTTCAAAATAATCGCCGATAAGGGTTATGACAGATGTCATCAGTGCACCGACAGCCATCCCAAGCAGAGCCCTGCCGGCAAGGATCAGATAAATATTTGAGAGGTAAGCGCCAGTGGTGCCTGCTGCTGCATACAACAATAAAGAGAACAACAGCACGCTGCGCCTTCCCGACCAGTCGACAAAATAACCAGCCACCGGTGCAAGCAACGCAATAAACAAGGCCGGCAGGGTGAGAATGAGCTTGCTCAACAATTCAGCGTCGGGCAAATGGCTGAATGCGCGACTGATCTCCGGTAAAGCGGGAGATATGATGGCACCGGCCATCACTGTAAGTGTGCTGCCAAGCAACAAAGATGCGCGCCTTAAACCTTCATAACCGACCATGGTGTTCATCATAACAGACCCCGGACAATAAAACAGTACGTCAAAAAAAAGAACCGGCCAACAAAGGTATTTCTTTTTGTGGATCAGTGCTTTGCTGGTTTAACATTTTTTGTTTAATCTTTTTTATTTTTTATTAAACATTTTTGCAGTTTATTTGTCTCTTATTATAGCAGGCATCAAAACATCAGATATGAATTTTCACAATATGATTGAACAAAAACAAAAAGCCTCTTGTTTAGAAATATTCAATATTAAAAACAACAGAATGTCAAACCATAAAAAAAACGACGTCATGAAACATTTAGGAATTGCACTATTCATTCTTTTTGCCCTGGGCACCGGTAGCAGTCTTGCGAGCAACAACAGCGGACTCTTATATTTTGAAACCATCAGTGGTGAAGTCCTGGAAATGGAGTTCAAGCAGGAACAAGAATACATCTATGACATTCCCGCAACCATCCTGCCGGAGATTCCAGCTGTACAATCCGACCCAAACAACCACCAGTTTTTCAAAACCCTCATCGAAGGAATTCAAAAACCTGAAAAAGAGGATCCGTTGCCCCTGTATGTTTGGTGTTGATGTACAAGCTGAACCAGCCAGATACAGAAAGCGCAGGCACCCTAAGTCCTGCGCTTTTTTTTTGTTCATCTCATTCCATATATTTCTTGTATATTCGCTACCAGAAGTTGGACAACCATTGTTTGGGATGCAGCTGACGGTAATCGGTATTGAATTGCCCGACACCATAAAAGTGTATTTCAGAAAGCATGTGATCCACGTTGAAGTGGTCATGCTGGTTGCGATCATAGCCATTTCCAGGAAGATAATCGTAATGGACTTTGATCAGTATACCGGAACACAGAGTCTTGGCATTGCTGCCATTGCGATTGCTTTGGCGGGTGGATACTTTTTGCGAGAGATCCGGGATTGTCTGAAGGCCGTGGGACAGATAAAGGGAAAAAGACAAAATAAACAATCCGGAAGTTTTGTGCCATTCTTTTGTTACTTTCGCATCTTCTAATGCAACAGGCCATGACAAACTCAGAAATCAATACCAGGTTCATTTTTGTTACAGGCGGGGTAACCTCATCACTTGGGAAGGGAATCATCTCCGCATCACTTGCCAAACTTCTTCAGGCACGTGGATACCGTGTAACCATTCAAAAACTTGATCCATATATCAACATAGATCCGGGTACATTGAACCCTTATGAGCATGGAGAATGTTATGTTACGGAAGACGGTGCCGAAACCGACCTCGATCTGGGACATTACGAACGCTTTTTGAACACCCCGACCTCCCAGGCCAACAACGTCACCACCGGAAAAATATACCAGGCTGTAATTGAAAAAGAAAGAAGGGGTGATTACCTTGGGGAGACAGTCCAGGTGATCCCACACATTACTGATGAAATAAAACACCGGATCCTGCTGCTTGGAGAGAACAATCATTACGATTTTGTCATCACCGAGATCGGGGGTACAGTGGGTGACATAGAGTCGTTGCCATATATTGAGACAATCAGGCAGTTAAAATGGGAGCTTGGAACACGCAGCCTGGTGATCCACCTCACCCTGATCCCTTATCTTGCTGCTGCAAAAGAGCTGAAAACAAAACCCACGCAGCACTCTGTAAAGACCATGCTTGAATATGGGGTACATCCCGACATACTGGTTTGTCGTACTGAAAAGCCCCTGAATGATGGGATACGCAGCAAGATCGCATTATTTTGCAATGTCGATGCATCTTCCGTAATTGAATCGATCGACACAAACAGCATCTACAAAGTCCCCCTGCTGATGAAGGAAGAACAGCTCGACAGGGTGGTGCTGAAAAAAACCAGGGCACCGGCATTAAGAGCGCCCAGGATGAAACGGTGGGAGCAGTTCATAAAAAAGCTGGAATCACCAAAAACCGTAGTGAACATTGGTCTCATCGGAAAGTATGTTGAGCTGGTAGACTCATATAAATCGATCATTGAGTCGTTGATCCATGCAGGAACAATAAATAACTGCAGGGTCGATCTGCGGCTGATACACTCAGAACATATCGGTCAGGAGAATATGGAGGAAAAGCTCAGGGGTATTTCCGGGGTTATTGTTGCACCAGGGTTCGGTGACAGGGGCATTGACGGAAAGATCGCGGCAATAACCTATGTGCGGAAACACAACATCCCTTTTTTTGGCATATGCCTGGGAATGCAATGCGCCATGGTTGAATTTGCACGTAATGTACTGTCACTTCCCGATGCCCATTCTACCGAGATGCACCCGGAAACACCCCATCCCGTCATCGATATTATGGAAGAACAGAAAAAAGTACACAAAAAAGGGGGTACAATGCGCCTGGGTGCATATCCATGTGCGCTGAAAAACCCTTCACGCGCATTCACCATCTACGGACAAACAAACATATCTGAGCGACACCGCCACCGCTATGAACTGAATAACCACTACCTGGAACTTTTTGAAAAGTCGGGTTTGAAAGCCACCTGGATCAATCCCGAATCGCAGCTGGCAGAGATTGTTGAGCTGGAGGACCACCCCTGGTTTATTGGCGTTCAGTTTCACCCTGAATACAAAAGCACCGTAGACACCCCACACCCTTTGTTTATTGATTTTGTACGGGTCAGTTCAATGATTTAGATTATCTTTGCATGTGAAAAAAAACACCAGATGACCAGAGATAACATTATTGGCTTGTTATTAATTGCCTCCATCATTATTGGATACAGCATATGGATGGCCCCTACCGAAGAAGAACGCCTGGAAGCCAGAAGAATACAGGACAGCATTGCCGCCGTTCAGAGGGCACAGGCCGAAGCAATGGAGGCAGAATTGGAAGATGACCCCATCATTGCTGATGATCCGGTTACAGACATAGACCCTGCTGTTGAACCTGAAAAAGTCGATTCTGTCGCGCAGCAGAGGCTGAGAGACAGGATGGGGTATTTTTCGGGCAGTGCTTTGGGCGAGGAAGGATATGTAACGATTGAAAATGAACTGATCTCTCTCTCGATCAGCAAAAAAGGGGGACACATTGATGCGGCCCGGCTCACCCGGTACAAAAGCTATGACCAGTCGCCCCTGATGCTTTTTACAGGCGAAGACACGCGGTTTGCGTTTAACTTCTTCTCAGGCAACAGGAACATATCGTCAGAAAATCTTTTCTTCATCCCTTACCTGGATGGACAGCGGCTCAACGGACGTGACAGCATAACGGTTAGCGGCGATGATGTGCTGAATTTTTCAATGAGGGCTTACAGTGACCATCATACGGCAGACAGTCCGAGCTATATTGAACTGGCCTATGGGTTACAGGGCAACGACTATATGCTCGACTTTGATGTGCGCTTCACTGGTATGCGTGAAGCCATCGCGGCAAACACCACTTTTATTAACCTGGACTGGCAGTCGAAGCTGCCGCGCCTGGAAAAAAACAGGCAGAACGAACAAAACAACTCCACGGTATACTACAAGTACACCAATGATGAGGTATCGCGTTTACGTCCCACCAGGGATGGTTCTGAACGGCTCACAACGAGCATAAGATGGATCTCTTTCAAACACCAGTTCTTCTCTTCCGTACTCATCTCAAAAGATGGTTTTGCCAATGCCGATGTTTCGAGCACCACGCTTAATGAGGATGTGGAGGACTTCCTCAAGATCATGGCAGCCTCCATCAACCTTGACTACGATGCCCGTACAGACAACAATTACCAGATGCGGTGGTACCTCGGACCAAACAGTTACCGTCTGCTGACAAACTATGACCTGGAGCTCGAAAGACAGATCCCGCTGGGCTGGGGCTTTTTCCTTACATCGTGGATCAACCGTTTTGCCGTTATCCCGATATTTAATTTCCTTGACGGTTTTGACCTGAATTATGGGATCATCATTCTGATCCTTACCGTTCTTCTTAAGGTCGTTTTGCTGCCCATTGCCTTTAAGACCTATCTGTCTCAGGCCAAGATGCGCCTGTTGAAACCTGAAATAGAAGAGCTGAGCAAAAAGTTTCCGAAAAAAGAAGATGCCATGAAGAAGCAGCAGGCGACAATGGCATTATACAAAAAAGCGGGAGTAAATCCAATGGCAGGCTGTATACCCATGCTGTTGCAGCTTCCGATCCTTATTGCCTTGTTCCGGTTTTTCCCTGCTTCGATCGAACTGCGCCAGGAGGGGTTCCTTTGGGCAGATGACCTCTCATCGTACGACTCTATCCTGGACCTCCCCTTCTCGATCCCCTTTTATGGTGACCACGTAAGTCTGTTTACCCTGCTGATGGCTGGCTCGATGATCATTTACACGCATATGAACAGTCAAATGATGAGCTCAAGCAGCCAGATGCCCGGGATGAAGACCATGATGTATTTTATGCCGGTGATGCTGCTCGGCATATTCAACAGTTTTGCATCGGGACTAAGCTATTATTATTTCCTGGCCAACGTGATCACGTTCGGACAGATGTTCTTTTTCCGCAGGTTTATTGATGAAGATGCACTGCATGCCAAAATAGAAGCAAACAAAAAGAAACCTGTCAAGAAATCGAAATGGCAGAAACGAATGGAGGAGCTGGCCAAACAACAGGAAGCACAGAAGAAAAAACGACGGAAGAGGTAATAATTGTTGCGACAGCAAAATGGGGGAGCCGGACCAAAAAAAGATCATATGCAGCAGATGAATGAGTTAATGCACGGTCTGAAAAACATCAGTCCGCTTGATGGCCGCTACCACCGGATGGTGTCGCCCCTGCAGGATTATTTCTCTGAAGAAGCACTTATAAGATACCGCGTACGATCTGAAATTGAATACTTTATCGCCCTCTGTACTGTTCCTTTGCCACCACTTGAAGGGATCCCGGATGGCGACAAGGAGATTATCAGGGACATATTCCGCACTTTTTCCTCCAGTGATGCCCTGCGGGTAAAAGAGATCGAACAGAAAACCAACCACGACATCAAGGCTGTTGAATACTTTATCAAGGAACGTTTTGATGAATTGGGAATGGAACAATACCGGGAGTTTGTCCATTTTGGCCTGACCTCGCAGGACATCAACAATACAGCCGTTCCCCTCTCCCTTAAAGAGGCATTGCACCAGGTCCTTTATCCTGCGCTGCAGATGCTTCTCGACAAGCTGCATAAGTTATCCAATGAGTGGCTGCACGAACCCATGCTTGCCCACACCCATGGCCAACCGGCATCTCCAACCACTGTGGGCAAGGAGATGATGGTTTTTTATCAACGCCTGAAAAAACAATTCACCGCACTGCGGTCCCTCCCCTTCCCCGCTAAGTTTGGCGGAGCAACAGGTAACTTTAATGCCCACCATGTAGCCTATCCTGCAGTTGACTGGGTTGCGTTTGCCGATAAGTTTACCCGCTCGCTCGGTTTGGAACGATCGCAACCTACAACACAGATTGACCATTATGACGGACTTGCAGCCATATTCGACTGTCTGAAGAGGATATGTACCATCGTGATCGACCTCGACAGGGATTGCTGGACATACATTTCGATGGATTATTTCAAGCAAAAAGTCATTGCGGGTGAAACTGGATCCTCTGCCATGCCGCACAAAGTAAACCCGATCGATTTCGAAAATGCGGAAGGTAACGCCGGGATTGCCATTGCCCTTTTCGAACACCTCTCTGCCAAACTGCCAGTCAGCCGTCTGCAAAGAGACCTGTCTGATTCTACGGTGTTGCGGAACATCGGTGTGCCCGTCGGACATATGCTGATCGCCTTAAAGGCCAGTGTCAGAGGTTTGGAAAAAATCAGCCTGAACAAAAAAAGGATCAGCGCCGACCTGAATGACAATGTGGCTGTTTTGGCCGAAGCCATCCAAACCATCCTCAGAAGCATAGGATACCCGAATCCATATGAGGCCCTGAAGGATTTGACAAGAAAGGATACGGCCATCACCAGGGAAGCACTTCATGCCTTTATTGATCAATTGGATATCAAAAAGGAAGAAAAAGAAAGAATGAAAAAGATCACTCCTGAGAATTACACAGGAATGATGCCAAAAAACCTTGAATAACCAAACACCCAGGTTACCAATGCGCAATTTTCAATTGATCCTTAAATATATTATTCCTTACTGGACAAGGATCGGGTTGAATGTTTTTTTCAATTTCCTTTCGGTGGTGTTTTCCCTGTTTACCCTGAACATGGTGATCCCTTTCGTGAGCATCCTGTTCAGGACGCACCAGGAGACCTATGAGCTCATGCCTTTCAGAATGGATTTTGATGTGGTGATCAACAATTTTTATTATTACATGAACCTGCTGATCACCAGTTACGGGGAAATACTGACACTGGTCTTTATCAGCCTGTTGGTTGTCGTGGCAAGTTTTTTCAAGAACGGGTTCAAATACCTTGCATTGTATCATCTGGCCCCTGTTCGCAACGGCGTGGTCAAAGACATACGCAACGACATTTACCAGAAGACCCTCGACCTGCCGCTGGCCTATTATTCAAAAGGGCGCAAGGGGGATATCATATCCCGGATGTCGAACGATGTATCCCAGATTGAGATCAGCATCATCCATTCCATGGCAATGGCATTTCGGGATCCGATGACCATCCTGGTGTATATGGCCTGGATGCTCTTCATGAGTCCGCAGCTTACCATTTTTGTGCTGGTGCTGCTTCCTGTTGCCGGTTTTATCATAGGTCGGATTGCACGTTCGCTGAAACCTACGGCATTAAAAAGCCAGGGCCAGCTCGGAATGATCCTGTCAGTGATGGAGGAAACGTTAACAGGACTGCGTATCATCAAGGCGTTTAATGCGGCCGGCAAAATGCGGGAACGTTTTGGCAGTTTGAATAATCTGTATACCCGCATCATGAACAAACTGTATCGCCGTCAGGATCTGGCATCGCCACTCAGTGAGTTTTTGGGGACAACGGTATTCATTATCATTATGTTTTTCGGTGGTGCAATGATTTTGTCGGAGGGAACATCGCTGGCACCTGAGGCTTTTTTTGGTTACCTGGCCATCTTTTCACAGATTATCCAGCCTTCAAAGAATTTTTCAAAGGCATGGTATAACATCCAGAAAGGGCTGGCTTCTGCAGAACGTATCGACAATGTGCTGACCGCTGAGGTTACCATCAGGGACAGCAGGCGTGCAAAGACAAAAAAGGACTTTCAGTCTGATATCACGTTTAAAAATGTCAGCTTCAAATACGAAGAGCTATATGTACTTAAAGACATCAACCTGCGCATAGAAAAGGGGCAGAGGCTGGCGCTGGTTGGACAGTCGGGTGCGGGGAAATCTACATTGGTCGATCTGATCCCCCGGTTTTACGATATCGTGGAAGGAGAGATCACCATCGATGGTGTCCCGTTGAAAGAAATCAAGATACGTGATTTGAGGGACCTGATGGGAAATGTCAACCAGGAACCCATATTGTTTAATGATACATTTTACAACAACATCGCATTTGGGGCATATAAAGTCTCCGAAGATGAGGTGGTCCGTGCGGCAAAGATCGCCAATGCGCATGATTTCATTATGGACACCCAGCTTGGGTACCATACCAACATAGGCGACAGGGGAGGTAAGCTATCGGGGGGACAACGTCAGAGGATAAGCATTGCCAGGGCCGTTTTGAAAAATCCGCCAATCCTGATATTGGATGAAGCCACCTCATCGCTCGACACAGAATCAGAAAAACTGGTACAGGAAGCGCTGCTCAACGTGATGGAGAACCGCACATCTGTTGTGATCGCACATCGCCTCTCCACCATTATCAATGCCGACAAGATATGCGTGATGCACGAAGGACGCATTGTCGAAACAGGCAACCACGAAGAACTGCTCGAAAAAAACGGCATCTACAAAAAGCTGCACAGTTTGCAGATGTTTTCATGATCATATGCAAAATATCACGCGATATGTGTATTTTTGCCTGTATGAATGTCGGGCGTCGGCCTGACAAGAGCAAACCAAGAAATACCAACTTATGGATTTAAACGAAATAATTACAATTTCCGGCAAGAAAGGACTGTTCAAGCTGGTGACCAAAACCCGTACCGGGATGGTAGTAGAATCTTTTGAAGACGGGAGGAGGCTGCCTGTTTTTGTCACCGACCGTTCCAGTACCCTGGAAGACATCAGTATCTTTACCGAGGACAAGGAGGTTCCGCTGAAAGATGTGCTTTGGAAAATCCACGAAAAGACCGGAGGCAAACCGGGGCCGGATCCCAAATCGCCACCCGGCACATTGCGGGAGATTTTTGAAGAGATACTGCCCGATTATGATCAGGACAGGGTATACCCGTCTGACATAAAAAAGGTGTTCACCTGGTACAACATTTTACTGGAGAAGGAGCTGATCACCAAACCAGAAGAACCGGAAAAGGAAGAGCCGGCAGCAGACGCCGAAGAAAAAAAAGGAGAAAAGGGCAAAGGGGAGAAAAAGCCGGCAGCTAAAAAAACGACCAAACCCACCAGCACAAACAAGTCCGCCAAAGCAGGCAAAAAAGAGCAAAAGCCGGATGGTGCAAGCAGCAAGCCGGTCAAAGACAAAGGCAAAAACACAAAAAACAAATAGGGACAACAACCGCCCATCCTGTATGTATCAAAGAATCATCCGTCCACTGCTGTTCTTGTTTCCGCCTGAGTGGGTTCACCGGACTGTTGTTTTGTTACTTCGTGTGTTATTTGCCATTCCGGGTGTACCTCATTTGTTCAGGAAGCATTATTGTATCAGGCGACCGGAACTGGCCCGGACACTCTTCGGCATCCGGTTTCCAAACCCGGTAGGTATAGCGGCAGGATTTGACAAAGAAGCTGGTATCTACAACCATTTGGCCCATTTCGGCTTTGGGCACATAGAAATTGGAACCGTTACCCCCCGTCCCCAGTCCGGAAACCCAAAGCCCCGCCTGTTCAGACTGCCAAAAGACAAAGCGCTCATCAACAGAATGGGATTCAATAACCATGGCATAGAGCACTTTGTTGCGAAACTAAAAAAAAACAAGGCCAGGGTCATTATCGGGGGGAACATAGGGAAAAACACAGACACGCCAAATGAGCTTGCTGTAAGGGATTACTGCCTGTGTTTTGAGAAACTGTTTGACCTGGTCGATTATTTTGTTGTCAATGTAAGCTGTCCGAACATCAGGGACATGCATCAGCTGCAAAACAAGGACTCGCTGACAGAAATACTCAGGGCCATACAAGACATCAACCTCAAAAAGGACAGGAAAAAGCCGGTATTGCTGAAGATTGCCCCTGATCTGACCCATTCCCAGCTCGACGAGGTAATTGAGATCGTTCAGGCAACCGGACTGGATGGCATCGTGGCTGCCAACACTTCCACTGGCAGGGACCACCTGGGAAGCAGCAAAGAAAGGGTAACCAGGATTGGGGATGGCGGATTAAGTGGAAGGCCAATAAGGGAACAATCAACCCGTACCATTGCGTATCTCCATGAACAATCAAAAGGAACCATTCCCATAATTGGTGTTGGGGGGATCCTTGATCCGGCCGGCGCAATGGAGAAACTTAATGCCGGCGCATCGCTCGTACAGCTTTATACCGGATTCATTTATTCCGGTCCGGCAATCGCAAAAAGAATCAACAAAACCTTGCTGCAACAGTCGTGATGTTTTCTGCACGTTTTTGATCACAAAGTGTACCTTTGCGGACAGTTTTACATGTTGCATTCCATCGCCAATAATGTCCGGATAGCATTTTTTAATGACACAGAGATGGCCTGTAAGGGTTAAAAACATTAAAATGTCTGCAGGGATGGGTTGCACTGTTTAAACTTTGGCCAAGTTTTTGTTGTTTATATGGTATGACCATAAAACAGACATTCATTTTAATATTGCTTACTGCATCCATGACGGCATTCCCCCTTGCTGGTCGTGGAGAGGAAAGTGGTTTCCGTTTTGAGCGAAACAGGCGGTCAGTGGTGATCCCCATCCAGGTTCAAAACAACCTCGCGGTTATGCCAATATTTATCAACAACAGGGGACCTTTTCATTTTATATTGGATTCGGGTGTCAATACCACCATACTGACCGAACCCATTTTGGCCAATTACCTGGATTTGCATTTTGGAGAAAGCGTTCTTGTTTACGGTCTTGGCGGAGAGGGGATTGTTGAAGCGGCAAAGGCCGTCAATGTTACATTTTCAATGAGGGGGATCACTGCAGAAAACATGAGTATGTTGGTTATCCCGGAGAACCTGTTGTCTTTCTCGGAAGTGTTTGGTTTCCCGGTATATGGGATCATTGGCCACGATTTTCTGAAAAATTTTCCTGTCAGGATCAGTTACGCGAATGAGACCATCACCATATACAGGGAGTCAGATTACCGGGTCAGCAGAAGAAGCCAGACCATCCCCATCAGGCTGATCAACGGAAAGCCATATGTTGAATCGACCATTATTGGTACAAACGGGGATACACTGACCACGCACCTTTTGTTTGACCTGGGTGCCAGTCACCCCATATACCTCAACAAGGAATATATCGCATTATCAGAAGATGTGATCAACGGTTACCTGGGCAAGGGCATCAGTGGCAATCTGCTCGGCAGACTGGGAAGGGTTGAAAGACTCATCATTGGTGATGCACATATTAAGGAACCGATCGTATCTTATCCGTATGGACGGTTTCTCGAGTTTCACGGTCAGGCCGTTGACTGGGAAGGCATTATTGGGGGTGGCATTATCAGACGGTATGAAGTGATCCTGGATTACCAAAATGAAAAGCTGATATTGCGGCGCGGTCAGGACCATGGCAAACCCTTTACCACCAGTCTCAGTGGCATTGAAGTCATTGCCAGGGGTCCGCATATGCGACAGTTTACCATCCACTACGTCAGGCCAGGATCGGCCGGTTACGAGGCGGGATTAATGTCGGGAGACCAGATCATCGCCCTGAACATGTACAATTACCGTGATTTGTCACTCGACACCATTTACGAAACACTCACCTCCCGAACTGGCAGGCGCATATCGATGACCGTTTTGAGAGACAATGAGTTATTAAGAAAAAGATTCCGGTTGCGGGAAGATCTGAGATGACAGACACTAATTATTTGTCGGGCCTGATATAGGGCATATCCTTTTCACGGCCTTTGACAGCCCACTCCTTTGGTTTTATCTTCCAGTTATCCCGCTGTTCAGGCACATATTCATCGATTTCCCGGAAGTAATCTACCAGGTAACTTCGCAAGTCTTTTTCCGTGGCATGCAGGATCCTGTCAGACAGCTCATGGCCGGGGATCCCGGCACCCTCTGTCAGGTGGCCGCCACCTCCGCTACCCCGGTAAGAGTTAATGGCGACCCTGTAAAGGCTATCCGGGTAAAACGGACTGCCTTCTTCAAAGCCTTCTATGGTGACCCGTGATCCGGCAGGTTGGGCAACATCCACAACATAACGTATACCGGCGGCAGAGTCAAAATTGTAGGGAGGATTTCTTAATGCCCGCCATCCACGGCGATCAGCCGGAACCCTTCCCAGCGGGTCCCTGTGGAAATGAAGCAGGTGATCGTCGGCATTCTGCATTTTATTGAACCAGAGTCCGCAGGAATACTCCATATAGTCGTGTATTTCCCGACCGCTAAGCTCCATGGTATAGAGATAGTTTTCATATTCATACAGTCGAAAAAAGTCACGCATATATACCACCCCTGCATTGATTGTTGCATCGAGTGCCAGTGGTGCGGTAAAGGAAATATCAGCATCTGTAAGGTTAAGCTGAACCTTATGCACCAGATCAGTGAACGGCGCGCTTCCAAACAACGATTCGACAGAATGCATCGATTCAGAAATCTTACCAACAGGCGTATTGGCAAATTCCAGCACCTCCTGCACATCGTCTTCAAATTGCTGTATGAAAGAGTGGGAAGGAACAACCTTTTCTGTTGATATCATCTCTGCCCTAACCCCTTTAAGATTGAATGTACGTCTTGATGTCCTTTCAAAAACCAGTTCGGCCAGGGCAAGGTGCTCAGCAAAATGTCCGGGTCCCAGCACCAGCACTTCCCCCCCCTCAACATTGATCACGGTTTGTATCCTTCTTTGATGATCGTGTCCGGAGAAGATCACATCAAAACCCGGAACGTGCTTGGCAATATATCCTGATGCATGTTCCAGCGGATGATCTTCAGGTTTTGGGTCAAGCGGTCCCAACCCACTGTGAAACAATCCGATAATGGCATCTGGTTGTTCATTTTCCCGGATGTAATCCATCCAGTATTCAGCGGCCCCGACCATATCCTGGAATTCAAGTCCTTCCCACAAATGTGGAGGCAGCCAGTCGGGCACACCGGTAGTGGTTAGTCCCAGCACAGCGATGCGTACCCGTTGACGGGTGATGATCTTGTAAGGCTTGAAATAAGGTTCGCCCGTTTCTTTATCCAGCACATTGGCCCCGAGCCAGGGAAAGTCAAACTCCTCCCTCAGCCGGTTGTATACATCAGGTCCGGCTTCAATATCATGATTGCCGATGGTGGCCGCATCATACTGCATAAAGTTCATAACACGGCTAAAAAGGTTTTTGTCCGCCTCCTGCACAAAGTTTGCATAATAGGCAACCGGAGTACCCTGTATCAGATCGCCATTGTCGAGCAGGATCAGATTAAGGTTTTCACGTGCCCGGAGCGCTTGCACCATATAATGGACGTTGGCCATTGATGTTTTGGCCGGACGGTTGCGGACAAAATCATACGGAAACAGCCGGGCATGCACATCGGCGGTCACTGCAACTGGTATCCTGATATCTCTTCCCGCCAGGTCAGCGGGAAGACACAGCACGGTAACCAAAAAAAGCAGGATGTAAGAAAAATGAGTCAGGCGCATCATTGAAAAAATATGGTTGATTATCAAAGAAAAAAGGCATCCTCTTGTCCAGATGCCTTTAGATTGTTCAAATATGATGTATTACTGTCCCAGATAGGCTTTCAGCAGTTTGCTCCGGGATGTGTGTTTGAGGCGGCGTATGGCCTTTTCCTTTATTTGCCTTACCCGTTCACGGGTCAGGTCAAACTTTGCGCCAATCTCATCGAGGGTCAGACCATGATTCATACCGATACCGAAATACAGGTTGATCACATCGCGTTCTTTTTCTGTAAGGGTGGCCAGTGAACGCTGGATTTCCCTGGCCAGTGACTCATGGATCAGGCTGGAGTCGGCGTTTGGCGAATCCTGGTTGATATACACATCGAGTAAGCTGGCATCTTCTCCCTGGACAAGCGGAGCATCTACAGAGACGTGATGGGTGGATATCCTGAAGGATTCGGTTATTTTGTCCTCATGAACGTCCAGAGCATCAGCCAGTTCTTCGGCCGACGGAGGCCTTTCATATCTTTGTTCCAGTTTTGACGCTTCTTTTTTTATCTTGTTAAGTGATCCCACCTGGTTCAGGGGCAATCGCACAATACGTGACTGCTCAGCAAGGGCTTGCAATATTGACTGACGGATCCACCAAACCGCGTAAGAAATAAACTTGAATCCCCTGGTTTCATCAAAACGTTTGGCCGCCTTGATCAATCCCAAATTACCCTCGTTGATCAGGTCAGGCAGACTCAGGCCCTGGTTCTGATACTGCTTGGCAACGGATACAACGAAACGAAGGTTTGCCTTGGTGAGTTTTTCAAGGGCTACCTGATCACCCTGTTTGATTCTCTGGGCCAGTTGAACTTCCTCTTCTGCAGATATCAAGGGAACCTTTCCAATCTCCTGCAAATATTTGTCTAACGATGCGGTATCACGATTGGTAATGGATTTTGAGATCTTAAGTTGTCGCATAGGATTTTATATAGTATTTTGATAATTAGCGAAATAAAAACTTTACCCCCCTGTTTTTAAAAGCCCACAAAGATACAAAAAATAATATCTAAATGCAAGCTTTATATTGAATAACAACCATTCTGTTTCCCTTACAGGGTTTTAGTCAAGTCCGACGCCATAATATGCCCTTCTGCCATCAGGATAAACACCTTCGATGAGCACGCCCCCGCTTTCTCCCTCCAGTATGCGTATAATGTCATCAGGCGAGCCCACGGGCCTGTTGGCAATATGGGTGATGATGAAGCCCCTCCGGATACCGGCGTTGCTTAGTGCTCCCCTTGCAATGGCCGTTATCTGCACCCCATGGTCAAGATCCATCTCACTGAGTGTTTGTTCAGGAACAGATTCAAAGCGGGCACCCAACAACTCTGATACCTCACGGGCATCGCGCGTCACCGCTGCCACTTCACCATAAATGTTTTTCAACACTGCCTGGGTCTCCCTTACACGTCCATCACGGTAATATTTTACCAACACCTCGTCGCCCGGACGCTTCCGGCCAACAGTTTCTATCAGTTCGGTAGGATTACGAACGGTTGTCTGATCTATTGCCGTGATCACATCACCCGGCCTCAATCCGGCTTCCTCGGCGGCACTGTTCGGCGCCACACTTTGTATATAGGCACCCTGTGTAATGCTGAGCCCTTTTTCTTCGGCTTCCCGGCTGGTGACCGGTGTGATCGTTACACCCAGCATCCCACGTTGTACCTCTCCAAACTCAAGCAGGTCCTCAATCACTTTGGATGCAATGTTTGATGGAATGGCAAAGGAATACCCGGCAAACGTGCCTGTGGTGGATGCTATGGCCGTATTGATGCCGATCAGTTCACCACGGGTGTTTACCAGTGCACCACCACTGTTTCCCCGGTTCACTGCCGCATCGGTCTGTATGAATGACTCAATGGCCATGGTATCTGTTAAAATATTGATGTTGCGACCCTTTGCACTCACTATGCCAGCTGTAACGGTAGACTCAAGGTTAAAGGGATTGCCAATGGCAAGCACCCATTCCCCTACTTTCAGTATATCAGAATCTCCAAATTCAAGATAGGGCAGGTCATTTGCGTTAATTTTCAGCAATGCCAGGTCCGTTGTCGGGTCGTTGCCAACCAGGGTGGCCTCAAACATCCTGTTGTCATTCATTGTTACCTCAATCAGCGAGGCATCATCAATTACATGGTTATTGGTAATTATGTATCCGTCCTGGCTAAGGATTACTCCACTACCCGAACCGACAACCGGACGTTGCTGGCGATCAGGCCTGCCACGCGGACCAAAAAAGAAATCAAAAATATCGCCATGGCCAAACGGATCTCCGTAGGGACTCCTGCCCCGGCGTTCGAACTCGGCACGAATATGCACCACGGCATCAACTGTCAACTCCGAAACCACTGTAAAATCAGGTAATCCAGAAGGCAGATCCTTTAATTGACTGATCAGCGATGATGGGATCCGTTCTGCACGATGCGGAATGGTATGCGAAACCACAACGCCGTCATCACTGGCATTAAAGAAATAATGGCTGATGCCCAATGAGGTTATACCACCCAGAACAGCAACGAAGAATAAGCTCAATATCTTTTTCATAGCGATTGTTTTTGTATGTTAATAACAATTATTGTATCCTTTTGTTTATTATACCCTGATCCTGTCCTGTATTATCTGTCCTTTTTTATACAAGTCAGATGCAAGGCATACAGAATGCCATTAAAAACAAACAATCTGCGCAAGTTTCAACACGCAACAAGTATGCCTTATGTCCCAAAAAAATCTTAATAAAGATTAAAGATTCCCAACCGTTTTTGTTCATGCTTATTATACGGGAGGATGCAACTGGTCGGCATCGGCCGGCAAGACATTCTCTTTCAGGGTTTTCCCAACAAAAAGGTGATTCAAAGCAGATGCAGTTGTACATACTTTCTGCGGCAAAGCAACACGGTGCTGCCTGTTGGTCAGTAAAATGGATGCACGGAACATCATAAGCATTTTTAACATGGCAATAACTTTTTTTTCACTACTTTTGACAACACAATTGCTGCCCGGTTTATTATGATACAGCATTTCTACAAGTTTCACGGAACAGGAAATGATTTCATCGTGATTGACAATCGTCCGGCGAATGGTTTTTCAGCCTTCGGCGAGCGGCAGAATGTCATCGCAAGCCTTTGTGACCGACATTTTGGCATTGGTGCCGACGGACTTATCCTGGTGGGGAGTGACCGTGACCTGGATTTCAGAATGGATTATTTTAATGCAGATGGCAAAGAAGGTAGTTTGTGTGGAAACGGCAGCCGCTGCGCGGTCGCATTCGCCTGTATGGCAGGTATGGTCGATAAGCGATCTGCTGTCTGGTTCAGGGCCGTTGACGGAGAACATGCAGCCAGGATCGTTTCTGTCAGCGACAATGAGTATATGATCAATGTAGCCATAAATGATGTGCAGCCACCAAAACGGCTCTCTGCCTCTGAATACTTTGTTGATACCGGATCTCCCCATTTTATAGCATTTGCTGACGATATTGATTCCATTGATGTCGTCCGTGAAGGGAGCAAAATAAGACACGCCCAACAATGGGCCCCTTACGGCGTAAACGTTAACTTTGTAAAAATGCTGGATGCAGCACATTTGGCGGCCAGGACATTCGAGAGGGGGGTGGAACGGGAAACCCTGTCTTGCGGAACAGGGGTCACAGCAGCGGCTGTTGCAGCATACACACATTGCCCGCCTGAGCAAGCATTGCATAAATACCATATTCAAACATCAGGCGGAGGGTTGAACGTTTCATTCACACCACCTAAGGATCCCGGTTCGCCTTTTACCAATATGCACCTGGAGGGACCAGCCGTGTTCGTCTTCAGGGGTGAGATCAAATTATGATGCCTGTGTTTCCCATCATGCCAATGAACCCATTGAAAGGACAGAGAATTGCACTCAGGCCCGTTGAGATCGGAGACCTCGACGCAATTTACCGTTGGGAAAACGATCCTGGCAACTGGATACACAGCAACCACCTGAATCCTATTTCACGCTTTTACCTGGAACAATACATTCTTAATGCAGAAAACAATATTTATGTGGATAAGCAGTTAAGGCTGTTGATTGTTGATCACAACAAAAAGCAACTGGGGATCATCGACCTGTTTGACTTTGAACCGCATCACCGCCGCGCAGCTGTTGGCATAATTATTGACGCGAGTGTTCAGAAACAGGGATATGGTTCGGAAGCATTGAATTTATTGATCCAATACGCAAATAAAACACTTAATCTTAAACAGTTATATTGTGGGATCGGAGAAGGGAACAACATCAGTCTGCGGTTGTTTCAAAATCATGGGTTCAGAATAACGGGCACGAAAAAAGAGTGGCGCCATCTTGATGGGAAGTGGGTTGATGAACATTTTTTACAACTGATTTTTGACTGAGCAAAGGCAGTCTGCCGCCATAATCAAAACAATACCAGATGACAAGGTTTAAAAAGATATTTATTTACCTCTCCGTTGCGGGTGTTGCATTGCTAACGGCTGCCCTTGCAGCCGGCATCGCTTTTTATGTTCATGTGCATGCACCGAATGTTGACCTGGATGGACAGGAAAGCATAGCGATCACCATCCCCAGGGGAAGCAGTTACGAATACGTTGTCAGTATACTGAATGATGCAGGCATATTATCAAGCGCCAGACGGTTTCACAGGGTTGCCGTAAGAAAGAGTTATCCGGATCGGATCATGCCTGGCCGGTATGTTATTCATCATGGGATGTCCAATAACCAGTTGATCAATATGCTGCGACTGGGTGAACAGCAGCCGGTAATGCTTACTTTTAACAGCATACGCACGGGAGCGGATCTTGCCGCAGTAATTTCCCGCCAGCTTGAGGTGGATTCATCAAGCATCGTAAAACTTTTACACAATCAGGAACTGATGGAAAACAAGGGTATGGATACCCTGACCGGTAAATTGTTGTTTATACCAAACACCTATGAGGTTTTCTGGAATACCAGTGCTGATCAACTATTGAAGCGGATGCACCGTGAATACAACACGTTCTGGAACGACCAGCGGCGTGCACGAGCCACTGAAATAGGACTTTCTCCCGAGGAGGTGGGCATTCTTGCTTCTATTGTACAGAGTGAAACAAAAATGGATGATGAGATGGCCCGCGTTGCAGGTGTCTTCATGAACCGGTTGCGGCAAAATATCCCTTTACAGGCCGATCCTACCATCATTTTTGCCCATGGTGATTTCAGCATCAGGCGTGTACTAAACCGGCACCTTACGATCGATTCGCCCTACAATACATACAAGCACACCGGATTGCCACCCGGTCCGGTTTATTTACCGGAACCACGGGCAATAGATGCTGTGCTGAATTACGAAGAACATGACTATTTGTTTTTCAGTGCAAAACCCGATTTTAGCGGGTACCATTCGTTTGCCGCAACCTACAGTGAGCACCTGGCCAACGCCCGCCGGTACAGACAGGCACTGAATGAAAGGAACATTTACAGATGATCATCATTCAATGCCGGATTATCTGGTACAGACCCTGGCATACAATTCATACTCAGATGCCCCGGTAATCTCAACCGCTGCAAAGACACCTGTTTCGAGGCTTTCGCCCTTTTCAATGATGACTTCGTTATCTACTTCAGGAGCGTCGTATTCGGTACGGCCAACAAAACATGATGCTGTTTCACTGTCGATCAGAACGGTCATTTTCCGGCCAATCATCAGATGGTTGTTCTGACAGGAGATCTCTGATTGCATGGACATGATCGTCTCCAGGCGTTTTTGCTTTACGGATTCCTTTACAGGATCACCAAGAGCGTATGCCCTTGTGTGCTCTTCCATTGAGTATGCAAATACACCCAGACGGTCGAAACGCATTGCTTCAACAAATCCGGCCAGCTCTTTAAATTCCTTTTCTGTTTCGCCGGGGTATCCTACCATCAGGGTTGTACGAAGTGCCAGTTTGGGAATCTCCTTCCGGAGCCTGTTCAATAAGCTGATGGTTGCTGCTTTATCATGCCCTCTGCGCATGGAGCGCAGTATTTTATCGTTGATATGCTGTATGGGGATATCGAGGTAGTTGCATATTTTTTTTTCAGAAGCCATCAGTTGGATGACATCATCAGGGAATTTATGCGGATAGGCATAATGAAGCCTGATCCATTCAACGCCATCTACCTGGCAAAGTCGCCGGAGCAGCGGTACAAGCAAGGATTTTCCGCCCTGATCGATGCCATAATGGCTCAGGTCCTGGGCCACAAGGATCAGTTCTTTCACCCCTTTTGCAGCCAGCAGGGCAGCCTCTTCTGCCAACAGGTCAACAGGAATTGACCGGTAGGGTCCCCTTATGGCAGGGATCGCACAGAATGAACAGGTACGATCGCAGCCTTCGGCGATTTTGAGGTAGGCATAATGAGATGGGGTGGTAAGGAAGCGCCGGGGATCATTCAGCACATACTTTTCTTCCAGGTAGGAGAACAGCTGTTGCGGATCACGCGCACCAAACCATGCAGATACTTCAGGGATCTCCTGTTGCAACACATCCTTATACCGTTCGGTAAGACAACCGGTGACGATCACTTCACCAGCCAGTCCGTTTTTTTGTGCCTGCAACGCCTCCAGGATCGTTTCGATGCTTTCCTCCTTTGCATCGTTAATGAATCCGCAGGTGTTGATGATCACAATATCGGCCGCTTGCTGCGGATGGTGAACAATGGAAAACCGTTCAGATGGCAGCTGCGCCAGTATTTTTTCAGAATCCACAAGGTTTTTTGAGCAACCAAGTGATATCAGGTTGATTGATTTCTTTTTCACGGAGAGATTGTTTGTCACGACCGAAACAATGTTTCCACAAATGCCTCCCTGTCAAATATTTGCAAATCATCGATGCGTTCACCAACACCAATATACTTTACCGGAACATTGAACTGGTCGCTTACCCCTATTACCACGCCACCTTTGGCTGTGCCATCCAGTTTTGTGATCGCCAGCGCATTCACCTCCGTGACCGATGTAAACTGCCTGGCCTGTTCAAAGGCATTTTGCCCGGTAGAACCGTCAAGGATGAGCAATACTTCCTGGGGGGCACCCGGGATAACTTTCTGCATTACCCGTTTCACTTTCGCCAGCTCGTTCATCAGGTTGACCTTGTTATGTAAACGTCCGGCTGTATCCAGGATGGCTACATCCATATTGTTTTGTTTGGCATATTCGAGGGTATCATATGCCACCGATGCCGGATCTGCACCCATCCCCTTATTTACAACCGGCACCCCGGCACGCTCCGACCAAATGGTTAGCTGATCGACCGCAGCGGCACGAAAAGTATCTGCCGCACCCAGCACAACCTTTTTGCCAGCCATCTTCAGCTGATGGGCAAGCTTTCCGATCGTAGTGGTTTTGCCAACACCATTAACCCCCACCACCATGATCACATAGGGCACATCAGTGTTGTCAGGCAAAATCTCCCCAAAGCTGCCCGCCTTGTTCTCAAAAAGCAATGCCGTTACCTCTTCACGCAAAATACGGTTCAGCTCCTCGGTGCCAAGGTACTTATCCCGTGCAACACGGTTTTCGATGCGTTCGATGATCTTTATGGTGGTGGCCACCCCAACATCCGAACTGACCAACACTTCTTCAAGCTCATCAAGCACCATTGCATCAACCGTTGACCTTCCTGCAACAGCCTTTGACAGCCTGGAGAAAAGCGTGGTGCGTGTCTTTGACAAACCTTTGTCGAGCTTTTCTTCTTTGTTTTTTGAGAAAATGTCAAATAATCCCATGACTTTGCATAATATAGGGAATAAAAAAGACCTGCACCGCATATATCGGGCAGATCTGAAAAAGAACCAGTTACCTCAGGTTCAAAAAAAAGCGAGGATCTGCTTATTCAAGCAACAAAAAGGCATGACCCGGACGGGCATCAGCTGATACAAACAAGCTGGATCGCACCGCTGAGTCAATCATTATTTCTTCGAAGCAAAATACTCTTTCACCTTTTCTGCTGCCACAATATTTTCCTCGAACGCATATGCACCCGTCTTTTCAGATTTTTGCATCCGGATAACCTTGGCAAACCCTTTGCCTGCACCGGTCTTCAATGTTGCAACTACTTTCTTTGCCATGATACACAGGTTTTATTAAGTGTCTGTCTCTGCTGTCCGATTTCTGCGTTGTGCTTGTTTTGAATCCGAACATTTTCGTTCAGACACTTGACTTTATGAACAGACTCTATTTAATTTCTTTATGAATGGTCATTTTCCGTAAAATCGGATTGTATTTCTTGATCTCCAACCGGTCGGGTGTGTTCTTCTTGTTCTTGGTAGTGATATACCTTGAAGTACCCGGCATACCGCTGTCTTTATGTTCCGTACACTCCAAAATAACCTGGTTGCGTGCTTCTTTTGATTTCTTTGCCATGATTGAATGCCTTTATTGATTTTCAGGAGCGCAAAGATACAACTTTTTATTAAAAAATTAAGCACAAAAAACAAATTGAACGTCAAAAGAGTTACAGAAAAAGAAAAGTCTTTGTTTCTTTGCAGTTACCAGCATTATTTTTATCTTCGCATCATAATAATTATGCAACCGTTCCGGGATTTTCCTTTTTATAAAAGGATCATCCCGTTCATTTTTAAACCAAACACCAGGTATTATGACACAATCTGAAGCCAAAGTAATTGCACTAACCTACGAATTGCGCGAAGGTGGTCCGGAGGGAAACCTCCTGGAAGCTGTAAATAAGGACCAGCCCGTTGAATTCTTATTTGGTGCAGGTCGTTTGAATCAGAGTTTTGAAAACAATGTAAAGGATCTGGATACCGGACAGCCTTTTGAATTCCTGATAGAAGCCGATAATGCATATGGACAGGTCAACGAAAAAGCCATCGTGGAGCTTCCCAAAAGTATTTTCGTGATTGATGGAAAACTTGCAGAAGATCTGCTGGTTGAAGGCAACACCATCAATATGGAAGACCAGGAGGGGAATCCGCACCGCGGTAAAATACTCGAGATCGGTGAAGAGAAGGTAAAGATGGATTTCAACCATCCGTTGGCGGGTATGGACCTGCACTTTCGGGGAGAGGTGATTAACCGCCGCAAACCCACCACCGATGAAGTAAAGCAAGGGTATGTAAAGCCGGAGTAGTGATCGTACCTGCTCCGTGTCCCTTTATCCTGAATGGTGCGCAAGAACAATACAGGTTATGCATAAGGGAAGCAACATCCCGGCCGTGGATGCTATTGTCTTCTGATCGTTCTGAGGGAAGCAATATGGGTGGTAACACCAATAGCGATTACCAGCAACACCAGACGCACCCACAGCAGATCCACCGCAAACACGGCAGAGATGGTAATGGTGATCCAGAGCAGTGATATTGAGCCCACTTTGACCTTTTTTGTGGTCCCTCCATGGTCGCGGTAGTTGCGAATATGTTCTCCAAAAATCCGGTGATTCAGCAACCAGTTATAGAAACGTTCAGAACTACGCGCATAGCAATAGGCCGAGAGCAGCAGGAAAGGGGTTGTAGGCAGCAATGGCAGCGGAATACCCAACAAACCGAGTCCCAGGCTGACGGTACCCGCCATCAGGAACAGAAACCGCCGGATGCGGTTCGATTGTCTGCCAAACGTAGGTTCTTCCTGGGTCATGTGCTTGTCTCCATACTTGCAAAAGACATTTTCATTTACCTTTGCAAAAAGGTGCAAATATCGCAAATAAATCCTGACCATGGAGCAACGCTTGGTAAATGAGCACACATTTTATTTGAGCAGTTCAACCCATTTCCGTTTTTTTATACGCCACATATCCCCTGTGGGCGGAGAAACAAAGGGAATTGTATTGATCATACCGGGCATGGCAGAGCATACAGGCAGGTACAATGATTTTGCGAATTTTCTTGCCATGCATGCCTATGCCGTTTATTCACTGGATCATCCCGGACAGGGGCAGACGGCGGGCAGTGTTCAGGAAGCCGGTCATATCGACAAGAAAAGGGGATGGCAGATCATGCTGGAGAATGTCCGCGCGCTATACACATCAATCAGGAAAAGTCAGCCCGAACTCCCGGTTTTTGTTTTCGGTCACAGCATGGGTTCAATTCTTGCACGCCATTTCACTGCTTTGTACCCTGTGTATATCCAGGGCCTGATCCTTTCAGGCAGCTTCATGATGCCTTCTTTCCCCCTCGCTCTTCTCCTGAACATGATGCGACTGAAGATCCTTTTTGAAGGGTCCGGAAAAAAAAGCACATGGTTTAACAAATTGTTTTACTGGAACTTTAACAGGCATTTTCATCCCCGTCCCACCCGGTTTGAATGGATCTCGTCTGACAGGAATGAAGCTGATGCCTATGCTGGCGACCCTTATTGTGGGTTTTTTTACTCAAACGGTTTTTACCGCAATCTGCTCAAAGGCATTGCTGCAACTAAGAATGCAGAAAAGCTGCTTACATACCGGAAATCCCTTCCGGTGCTTATTATGAGTGGCAATGAAGACCCTGTAGGCCGTTCAGGAAAGGACGCAGTAAAACTGCACAAGGAATTTTTCAAGCAGAATTATCAGAACCTCTCATTAAAGATATTCCCCGGACGGCACGAATTGCTTCATGAGAAAAACAAAGAAGCTGTTTTCCATTATATACTTCAGTGGCTGGATGAAAGCATGGAGATCAAATAGTGTCTGTCTCTGCCATCCCGTTTCTGCGTTATGCCCTGAAGATCAACAACGGAATGGTACCCTGGTAGATCAGTTTGCGGGTAATGTCGGGATTGAATAACCGTGCAAGCAGACCGCGCTTACGGTTTACCATTGAGAATATGTCAATCTGATGTTTTTCGACAAATGACTCCAGGGCTTCGATATCGTCTTCTCCCTCCAGCATATGGCAATGCACTTCTATCCCCTTGTGCACCTTTCTGAAATAGTCCTTCACATTGTCCATTTTCAACTCATCCCAGGTTTTTGGGGTATTTTTTGATAAATGAATGCAATGGATTTTCACTTTGAATTCAGACACGATGGACAGAAGACGGCGAATGGCCACGAAATCGGAATCGTCAAAGTCGGTAGCATAGGCAATGTTTTTCACCTGTTTTGTATGGTCGTATGCTGACTGTTCGGGAATGGCCAGTACCGGGACCCTTGTACGGTCAAGTACACGGTACACAACGCTTCCAATAATATCGCTCTGCTTCTCTCCTTTCCCTTTTGTCCCCACAACAATGATCCCCGGCTTATAGTCCTTTGCCATCCTGGCGATCTCATCTTCAATGATGCCTTCCCTTAGTGAATATCCGATCTTCACTTTGTCCATCTCATTATCCATCGCCTCCTTTTTGATATCATTGACAAAAGACAGCAGCGCCTTTCGCGCATTGCTTTCCATTTCCCGCAGATTGATGTCCATATCCACCTGGATGCTGTAAGCATCGGTTATAGGGACCAGGTCAACGATGGGGGCATAGTAGACATGCAGGATCTTGATATCGGCTTTCAGTTTCCGGGCGATATTGAGCGCATACAGGCAGGCATTTTTTGAATATTCTGAAAAGTCAACGGGGACAAGTATACGTCTTATGTCACGCGGGTTTTTACGGTCAGCGTCGGCTTGTTCCGTTTTCCACTGGTTCATCAGCCGGAGGGCCTGCTCCACATCTGAGGATTTGATCTGTATTTTCACCCCTTCTGATGGGTCGCCCTGTATAACATTGACATTACTCAAATGGCATTCAATACCGGCATCCTCCAGCCGGACTTTCAAAATTTCGGCCGATGTGTAATGGTCGGTGGCCAAAGTGATGAGTTCTTCTTCTTTCATAGGCGTTGTTTTTTTTAATTCCAATACCCCAACCTGTGTGTCATAATGCATCAGAGAGAGCAGCCAGATCGGAAAAGTTTGATAAATATACAAAAAGGATTCCTTTTTTGCAAGTTTGCCTGGAAACGTCAAACTTATCCCGCTCAGAAGTAGTACACTGCCGTCAACAACAGCCGGGTATTATCCACTTCACTATGATTCTTCACCCTCCCCTGGTTACCGGGTTCTCCATAAGCGGCAACTGTATATATGATTTCAGCACACAGCGCCAGATTCCCGGAAGTGATCGTTGCCGATGGTGCAACACGCCAGAGATAGGCAATATCAGTACCAAGTCCGTAGTAACTTCCCTCCACCTGGCCACTGGCCCCAAAGTTGCGTGAATAGCCAAGAAAAAGATTTCCTGCCACACGATCACCAACCCTGATATTTGTCCATGCCGACAGATGATTCAGTGGTGTGTACGAATAAGTGCCGGTCGCCTGATCATATTGCCCCTCAGCATAACCACCCAGCAACATATGTTCGCTCAGATTTTGCCCGTATATCACCTTGGCCCTGATGTCGGCCAGCTGGTACCTGTACCGGCCGTATCCCATCAGTGCGTATGTGCCAAGGGTTTCATCCGTATAGAAACCATCATTGGTTTGCCGCCTTGGCCTGATCGTTTTATAGTCGCCTGCAAGTCCCAATGTGGTTTGGCCCTGTTGCCAGGTCCATTGCACATGCGCGTTGGGCACTGTACCGTGACGAATGTAATCAGGTGATCTTCCCAGCGGACCATCACTGGCCATGTCGCGCTGGGCAACAAGGGAAGCCATCCATCGCGAGCGGCCGTATTGATAGGTCAGGGTTGCCTGCGGATTCCGGATGAAGGGTTGAAAGGGTGCGCCAAAGTTCAGCGATCCTACGGCTGGTACTACATCGGCACCAAACAAAGGGTGCCACCACTGTCCGACCATCAGCCCCACCCTTTCCCACTGCAAATTAATAAATCCGTGCCTCAGTCGCAGTCCGTTGATTTGGGCATCGGTAACCCCCGTAAAATCAGCTTCGACCAACCCGGTGAGCCTGGCACCAAAGGCATCGGGACCCTCCATATGCAACGTGACCCTTGATGCAATGGCCGAAAAACCAAATACCGGATCGCCGTGTATGTCCTTTCCATTGGCATCGGGCATGCGGTTAGCCGGATAGAGCAAAAATATGTCCTCCCTGGCAGCCACCACCGAGCGACTGTCGATCCAGTAATCCGTACGCAAAAATCCCGATACCCTTAAGGAGAATCCACGTTCTTCCTGGTCTTCCCGGGCGTCATCGCCTGCATTGGCAGCAGCTGCAGACGAGAACACAGGCAACAACAGACCTGCCAGTACTGTGCAAAGAAAAAGCAACAACGGTCCTGTTCTGTTGCTTCCCCTGGCAGGTGCAACGATCGTACCTTTATGGTCTTCAAACGCCGGGCATTTCGGCGCGCTGGTTTGATCCCACAGGGAGATCTTGAATTTATTGTGAAGGGGGGACAATAAGTTTGTTTGCATGCGCTTCAATTTTTTAACCAACGGAAGGAAAAAAACAGGTTGGTCTATTGCTGATGATCGCATTTTCTTCCCGGTTATTGGCTATGTTTGCTATTTGGTCTGCTTTTCTTTTCCGTTCCCTGTAAAAAGACTCACCAGCGGGTTAAGTGCCAGCGAAGAGATCATGCCAATGGTTCCGGCCTGTGGTGATGGAACACCGCCGGCATATAGTACCAGGCATATGAACAATCCACCTGTTCCCGACGCAATGGCCCCGCTCCTGTTTACTCGTTTACTGTAAAGGCCCCATACAAAAGGCCCAAGGAAGAAGGAACCCAGGGCGCCCCAGGAAATACCAAGGATCATCACGATGCTGTCGATGTTGAGGTAAGCCAGTACGACGGACAACAATATGAAAACGGCGCTCATTATCCGCATCATCAAGGTAAGCGTGCTGTCTTTCATCTGCTTATGGATAAACCCATGATAAAAGTCCTTCACAAAAGTTGAACCCGACACCAGGACAAGCGCAGCCAGTGTCGACATGGATGCCGACAGTATCAGAAGCAATATGATGACACTGAGTGACACAGGCACCACATTGGTCAGCAGTTCAGGCATGAGAATATCGTAAATGGGAGCACCGGAGGCATCAAAGGCAGCGGGTGTCTTTTCCGGACCAAGAAACACCCTTGAAGTGGCACCGATAAAATATGCTACGCCTCCGATCAGTATGGCAAAGATGGTAGAGGCGATCATCCCTCTTTTTACTGTGGCCTTGTCTCTTATGGCAAAAAATTTTTGTGCCAGCTGTGGCATGGCAAATGGCGCCATGCTTGTCAGCAGGACCAGTGACAGCAAAGGCCACCATCCCGGCGGTCCCACAGCCTCTGTCAGTCCTGCATCTATGTCGCGCAACGCCAGCGTTATTTGCGTTAGTCCGCCACCCTGGTGCACCGTACTGAAAAACAAAATGATGACACTGACAGCCATGATGATACCAAAGATCATATCGATCCGCGCCATCGACTTATAACCACCCAGCACCATATAGAGTGCGGTGAAGAATCCCATGAAAGCCAGGGCATGCCAATATTCCAGGTTGAAGTTG
Organism: Bacteroidales bacterium; assembly: GCA_003559735.1. Classification (GTDB taxonomy): domain Bacteria; phylum Bacteroidota; class Bacteroidia; order Bacteroidales; family UBA7960; genus PUPG01. Next base: position 73,404 of record PWKN01000072.1, read on the forward strand.
GAAGTAAACAGATAGGACAGACCCATAAATACTGCTGCTGTGTAGGGGATCATGAATACAAAGATCACCAGGCTGGCCACCAGTTTCAGCTCGGGCGACCCATAGCGTTTATTAAGGAACTCAGGTATTGTATGGACATTCATTTTTGTTGCTGTCTCCTTGAGGCGCATTCCCACAAGCCGCCAGACAAGCAGTACCCCGATCAGGGCGTTCATCAGGGCAATCCATAAACCTGAGTAGCCAAAGTTCCATCCAATGTTTCCGGCAAAGCCAATGAACAGCACCGCGCTAAAATAGGCTGTACCATAGGAAAACGCTGTCATCCACGATCCCACGTTGCCACCCCCGAGATAAAAGTCATTGAACGTTTTTGTGCCCCGAAAACCCCGTATACCAATCCACACGATCATCAGTGCATAGAGTGAAAGAACTATTATCCGTATGGTCATCATAAGTGCATATTAATTGGACAAACAGTTATCTTGTTTTTACCTGCATCCATAATAAAGGTTATGGACAACAGATAAAAGGATGGCCAGTGCGGTCTTTTACCTGATGATGTTGATACGGGCATCAACAGCCACTACCTGGTCATTCTTTGCCAGCAAAGGGTTCAGGTCCATTTCAAAGATCTCCGGTGCGACCTCCATCAATGCGGACAGCCGGACAAGGATGTCGGCAAAAACCGCTGCATCAACACCTGGTTGTCCGCGAACCCCATCGAGTATGGCCTTCCCCTTCAGACTGCTGATCATTTCCATTGCTTCATCGCTGTTAACGGGACACAAGCTGGCAGCAACGTCCTTCAATACCTCAATGAGCACGCCACCCATGCCACAAAGCACCATATGTCCGAATACATCTTCCCTTTTGGTACCGGCAAACAGTTCGATCCCACTGACCATAGGTTGTATCAGCACCCCTTTTGCATCTTTTAGCTGCATCATGCGCAAAAATGTCTCTGAAACAGCTTTTTTGTCCGCGATACCCAGTGCAACCCCCCCTACGTCAGACTTATGCACAGGTCCGACCACTTTCATGGCCAGGGGGTATCCCAGTTCTTCAGCTGCATCAACTGCTTTCTCAGCCGTATCAGCAATCCGTTCCTGCACCCTTGGGATCCCGGCAGCATCCAGCAGCACCTGTACATCGCGGGGCGCGAGATAGCCATCGGATGAAGCGTCAATTACCTTGCGTATTCTTTCTTCATCTACCGGAGGATGCGTGGCCATTGTCACAGACGGCTCCGGAGTATTGTACACCCTTGTCAGTGCATTGCCGAGGACCACCTCATCAGGAAAGGTTGCACGCCCTTTGGCAATGAATGCATCCACTTCCTCCTTTGCTGTCAGGGTACTTGGAAGCACAGGGTATACCGGCTTTTTACAGCTGCGTATCCTCTGTTCCAGCAAGTCATATACATCAAACACGGGAAATAGTCCGGCCGTACCAAAGATTACCACCATGCCATCTATGTGGTGGAAGTGTTTTTCTGTATAGTCGATGACAATACCCAGTTGTTCTGCCGTACCTGTAGCCAGGAAGTCGATCGGGTTTGCCACCGAAGAGCCCGGGAACAGATGTTCGAGCAGTTCCTGTGCCGCCTGACCCTCGATGGGAGGAACTGCAAGTCCCCCTTTTTCAAGGGCATCGGTCAGCATCACCGCCGGTCCGCCTGCATGCGTGATCACGGCCAGGTTTTTTCCCTTCAACGGCGGATAGGAAAATACCGTTGCCACGGCGATCAGTTCTTCCCGGCTGTGGCAACGGACAATGCCGGCTTTTCGAAAAAGGGCATCCACTGCCACGTCCGGACTCGCAAGGGCTCCTGTGTGTGATGATGCTGCCCGGCTGCCGGCCTCTGAACTTCCAGCTTTTACCGCAGCAATCCTGCACCCCTTACGGATCAGGGATGAAGCGTGATGCAGGAGCATATGCGGACGTTCAATGTGTTCTATATAGAGCAACTTGGTCCGTGCACTGTAAACCGGATCGAAAGACTCGTCCCAATACTTCACTACGTCCTCAACCCCGGTCTGTGCACTGTTACCCACTGAAAAGACACTGGCAAAAGTGAGTCCTTTGGGAATGCCTGTTTCCATTACAAAGCATGCAGTAGCGCCAGACCCTGAAACAAAATCACACCCACTGCTATCCAGCCTGGGAATGGGCCGGGTAAAAACACTGTGGTGCGCAGGTGTGAGCACACCAATACAATTGGGTCCGATAAGCACCCCTTGCACACTGTTAACAATATCAACCATTTGTCTTTCAAGGGCAGCACCTGCTTCGCTCTCCTCACTGAATCCGGCCGATAAAACAATGAATGCACGGGTGCCTTTTTGGCGGGCCAGCACTTCGATGGTATCCGGAACGAGTGGCGCAGCGATGGCAATAATCGCCAGGTCAGTGTGCGGAAGATCAGCCACATCGCTATGGCTTTTTATACCCTGAATTTCTTTTTTTCCTGGATTTGTCACGAACAATTTCCCGGCATAGTTGCCGTCGATTAGGTTTTTCAACACCTTTCCGCCTGGTTTGGCGGTGTTGTCAGATCCTCCCACTACGACAATGCTCCCGGGATCAGTCAATGCCTTGTTGATCATACGCTGGTGTTTGTTGTCAATGTTCACAAAAATGGTTCGAATATATAGAATATAACCGACATAACATGCATTATTCACAAAATGCAAACGAAAAGCAGTCAGTGACACGGAAAAAAATGATATTTTCGCATCAGTCTGCCGGTCACCGCCCGGGATAAAAGAAACGGTTCTTTGGGTGCAGGCAGACAAGACAGAACACAATCATTTGATCATGCGCAAGAAAGAAAGGTTTGCATACGTATTGCATTATTTTGCGACCCATCAGCCTGTGGCCGAAACCGAGCTGCATTACAGCGATCCCTACCAGCTGCTGGTCGCGGTCATTTTATCAGCACAATGCACCGATAAGCGGGTAAACATGATCACGCCAGCATTCTTTGCACGTTTTCCTGAAGCCGAAGCACTTGCAGGGGCTACACACGAAGAGGTGTTTGCACTGATAAAAAGTTGCTCATACCCGAATAACAAGAGCCGCAGCCTGTTAGGAATGGCCCGGATGCTTACGAACGATTATGGCGGTATTGTTCCTGATGAGGTAAATGAGCTGGTAAAGCTGCCAGGTGTGGGTCGCAAAACCGCCAATGTAATTGCTTCGGTTGTGTATAAAAAACCAGCCCTGGCCGTCGACACCCATGTTTTTCGTGTGGCCGCGCGCATCGGGCTCACCACAGGTGCAAAAACACCTTTAGAGACAGAAAAGCAACTGCTGAAACACATTCCCGAACACCAGGCAGCAATCGCCCACCACTGGCTGATCCTGCATGGCCGCTACATATGCCAGTCGCGCAAACCAAAGTGCCCCATTTGTCCGCTTACAACCGCGTGCAGGTACTTTACCAAAAATTCAGGGTCAGATAAACACACAAAGCAACGATAACATACCAACACTGTTGTTGTATGTCCTGTTTGCCAGGGAGCAAACGGCAACTGAACAAACCCTGTAAATATATGTTTATATTGCCATATGAACCGGGCACTGCCAATAAGCTGACAAGCGAAGAAATGAGTATGCAATGGTGCGCTCCGGCTGACATTGATCAAAAAAAATAAGTCACATACACATTAGACCTTATACAGTAACATAAAAATCAAACAGTATGACCAAACTAAAATCAGGCGACAAAGCCCCCGGTTTCAAAGGCATTGACCAGGATGGCAACCCCATATCCCTGGAAAGCTTCAAAGGACAAAAGCTGGTGTTGTACTTTTACCCGAAAGACAATACACCGGGTTGTACTTCACAGGCCTGCAACCTGCGCGATAATTACGATCTGCTGCTTAGGGAAGGCTATAAAGTGGTTGGCGTGAGTGCCGACAGCGAAGCATCGCACAAAAAATTCATCGAAAAGCACCAATTGCCTTTCCCGTTGATTGCCGATACCGACAAGACAATCCTGAAGGCATATGATGTTTGGGGTCCCAAAAAATTTATGGGGCGGGAGTTTTTGGGCATCAACCGGACCACTTTTGTTATTGGTGAAGACGGAACAATAGAGGAGGTGATCGAAAAAGTAAAGACAAAAGACCACACAGCACAGATTGTGAAATAGTGTTTGTCTGTGCTTTTGTTGTTTGCACCGCAGGAGGAATCTCTTGCGGTTTTTTTATTTATGAGCCGGTTACTGACCCGTTTTGCCGTGAAAACAGATAGAAATTAGTACTTTTGTTTGCAATCATCATTCTTTTACCAACCAAAGAAACCAAAACATTTATGAGCAAGATCTTAAGCAATCTGGAACCCAAGGAACTGTGGCGCTATTTTGAAGATATTTGCGGCATACCCCATCCATCCAAAAAAGAGGCAAAGATTGTCGAATATGTAAAAGGCATTGGCACGAAACTCGGTCTGGAAACAAAAGTAGACCAAACAGGCAATGTACTGATCAGGAAGCCGGCCACCCCGGGTATGGAACAATGCAAGACGGTGGTTTTGCAGGGACACCTCGACATGGTGCCGCAGAAAAACAACAAAACAGAACATGATTTTGAAAAAGATCCCATAAAGCCATATATTGACGGGGAGTGGGTAAAAGCAGACGGCACCACGCTGGGTGCCGATAATGGCATCGGTGTGGCTGCGGCGTTGGCAGTGCTTGCATCGAATGACACAGAACATGGACCAATAGAAGCCCTTTTTACTGTTGATGAAGAGACAGGCATGACCGGGGCTTTTGGATTAGAGTCCGGTTTTCTCAGTGGAGAGATACTGATCAATATGGACTCTGAAGATGAAGGTGAGTTGTATATTGGCTGTGCCGGTGGCATTGACACAAATGCATTTTTCAGTTATTCGGAAGAGCCGGTGCCGGGAAAGCATAAAGCATACCGTCTTGATGTCAAGGGCTTGAAAGGGGGCCATTCGGGTCTGGACATTCACCTTGGACGCGGCAATGCCATCAAACTGCTTAACCGGTTGCTTTGGCAGGCGCATCGCGAATCCGGACTCCTCATCTCGTCTGTTGATGGCGGCAGCCTCAGAAATGCAATTCCCAGGGAAGCATCAGCCATTGTCCTCATCCCGGAAGAACAGGCAGCAGCATTTGAGAAGCTGGGGCAAACAATGTGCACCGAATGGAACAATGAACTGGGCAATGCCGATACGGAAGTTCACCTGGAAATTACAGCCACCGGCAATCCACCCGGTGTGATGGATGCAAGTACCACAAAAAACATGTTAAATGCCATTTATGCATGTCCCAACGGAGTGATCCGCATGACAAAAGATATGCCGGATGTTGTGGAGACCAGTACAAATCTTGCGGTATTGAAATCAGGTACCGGTATTGTTGAAGCAGGCTCGTTGCAAAGAAGCTCTGTAGACTCTGCCAGGCAAGACCTCTGCAATATGCTGCGCAGCGTGTTTGAGCTGGGCGGTGCCAGGGTAGAACAAACCGGTGACTATCCTGGATGGAAGCCAAATGTGGAGTCGCCCATACTCAAAACGATGACCCGTGTTTATGAAGAGATGTATGGCAAAACACCCGAGCAAAAGGTAATTCATGCCGGACTGGAATGTGGGATTTTGGGGGGTACATATCCAAAACTCGATATGATCTCTTTTGGACCTACCATCCGTAATCCCCACTCACCCGACGAAATGGTTAACATCGAAACAGTGAAACGCTTTTACGATTTCCTCACGGAGACCCTGAAGAACATACCGGTGAAAAACCACACATAATGATCATGATACCGGCCCGGGACATTTTAACCGGCATGAATAAGCCGGCCAGGACGGAATTATACGTTAAAGATTTATAAACAACTAACGAATATTTACAAGTTTTGTATATATTCCGGATTTTTCTTACCTTAGCATCTTGTGAAACCATAAAACCAAAAAAGCCATGAACGAAGAAAATAATTCAGGCAAAAGAAAGCTGCAAATCTGGCTGATCGTCCTGGCAGCAATATTGCTGTTGTCGATCATCGGCAACATCATTTATATGACACGGTCGGGTCGGCTGTCAAGCGAAAATGAACAGCTGACAGCTCAAAAAGAGGTCATTGAATCGGAAAAAACAATGCTTGAGAAAGCCATTGAAGAAAAGGAAGGCATGATTGAGGATTACAAGGCACGCTTAGATTCACTGAACCAAAGGCATGAGGAGCTGATGAAAGAAAAAGACGCACGCATAGCCTATTTGGGACGCAGGGCTGCAGCAAATGCCAACGACCTGAAAGAAGCGGAAGAGAAGAACAACAAGCTGGATGGCAAATTGACAGAGCTTGAAAAAGAACTCGAAGAACTCACCGCTGAGCTCAATGACCTGCAGCAACAATTTGATGCGCTGACACGTGCCCATGAACAAATCACGGAAAAAGCCAAAAAGGCGGAACCCCTGAATGTTTATCACCTCTACATGCTCAACAAATGGGACCGCTGGCTCTGTGCCGACCGGTACAATGTTTCCAAAGCCAGGAGAACAGACCATACGTTCATTTGCTTTGAGGTAGATGGCACGGTATTTACGAAACCAGGCCCCCGCGAAGTGGTTATGTTGCTGTTTGATCCGGATGGTGAGCTGATGTATGGTTCGGCCGATGTATTCATTATGGAAGAAACCGGCAGTGAAAGTGCCTACACAAAGAAGCGCACGATCGAATATGACAACGAACCGCTGCATCTTTCGTTTGAGATTGAGCATCCACATCGCCTGCAGGCAGGAACATACAGGGTGGAAGTTTACGTGGAAGGCACATTGAAAAGGAGCACCGAAATGCTGCTTGATTGATCTGAAAAAAGTTTTTCTCTGTTTGGCTTGCCATGCCAAAATCTTTTTCTATCTTTGCAGACTCAAAAAACACTGCAGCAGGCAAAGTGCTGAAAAATGATTAATCACGGATAAAAAACAGACGAATGAAAAGGACATATCAACCTTCGGTCAGGAGAAGAAAAAACAAGCATGGCTTCAGAAAACGCAGTGCAACAAAGAGAGGCAGGCAGGTATTGGCTGCACGCAGGGCCAAGGGAAGAAAAAAGTTGTCTGTTTCCTCTGAAAAGACCCACAAGTAATCCTGATCAAAAGGTTAACGGAACATCAAAGATGCCGGCACGCGCCAAGACGTTCCGGCATCTTTTGTTTGCACCAGACCACATATAACTGTGCACCAGACCACATATAACATTAAGGGATGACAAAAACCAATTTTTGTATGAAGACCAGACACTTAGCTTTTATACTGTTACTACTGGGGATGGTTTTGGGGGTGGTTTCCTGCAGACCCCATATGCCGTCCGATAAATATGATCTGCTGTTCCACGAAGGGAAGAACCACCTGCTCATGATGCACCCGACCGTCCAAAACATTGAACGGATCATCTTTCTTACCGAAACAGGGGTTTTTCCTTTGCCGGAGAATTACCGGATTATCGGGGTGTATCATCAGGACGCTGGTTATGATTACAGCAGGTCATCTGAATTCATCCTGCAGGAAGGGCTTAGCGACATCGTTCTCTATGGTGCAGAACACCCTTTGGACATACAATCTCTGTACCGCGAAAATGAGCTTACCGGGATTTTCGGTGAACTTTTTGCCCGTTCCGATGGGGCGGTGTTCCTTGGCGGACCAGATATTCCGCCCGCCGCTTATGGTGAAGAGCATCATCTGCTGACGGTCGTCACCGATCCCTACAGGCATTACCTTGAATTGTCGTTTCTCTTCCACTTGATTGGCGGATCGCAGGACACCACATTTGTTCCATTGCTTGAAAAGGATCCCGGTTATGCCATACTGGGGATTTGCCTTGGACTGCAAACCATGAATGTGGCTTCGGGCGGCAGCCTGATACAGGATATACCAACAGAAGTATATGGTACCTGCACGGTGGAAGAAGTGGTTTCACTTGATCCGGAAAAACAGCACCGCAACTATTACTCATATTACCGGCTCGATCCCGGGGTGTCGACAGCCTCTTACCATCGCATCACCATCGACTCCCCCAGTCACATGGCGGTCATTGCCGGAGACACAGCCATTCAGCCTTTTGTGCTGAGCGCACATCACCAGGCCATCAGAACCATGGGAATAGGCTTCAGGGCCACGGCCTGGTCGACCGATGGCAAGATCGTGGAAGCGATTGAACATAAAACATACCCAAACGTGATCGGCATCCAGTTTCATCCCGAGGTACCCTATCTCTATGATCCTGACCATACCCTTACATTTCATCCGGATATAGAGGGGGACAAGTCATACCTTGATCTGTATCCCGGGGCACTCGGAGCAGATTTCCACCGCAGTTTCTGGGTTCATTTTGCTGGAATGCTTCCCTGATCCCATCGTGTGGTCAACAGAATTGTTCTCCCAAACAAATGTGTGGTGCATAAGGTTTTTTCCGGGGTTATCTGGTATTTGCCGTTTTTGGCAGGAAATTATCTCTTACGACTATTCCGTTTGTCCGACTGTCGCAATAGATACCCTTTCTGTTGTTTTTTCTGCTGGTCGGTCGTTGCGGTAATAATTTTTTTACCGGTATACGGATCAATGCCCGTATAATACATGGTGGTAGCCAGTGTCATGGGGGTCGGGGTAAATTCCTGCACCTGTTCGGGTTGAAGTCCGAGGCCCCTGATCACCTTTGCCATCGTCATCATATCGTTGTCACTGCAACCTGGGTGTCCGGAGATCAGGTAGGGCACCATCTGCCAGGGCAGTCCCTCGTCCTGGCAAATCTGCCTGAACATACGGTAAAAACGTTCAAAACTCCTGAACGGCGGCTTACGCATCATTTTGAGCACCGCGGGTTGTGTATGCTCAGGAGCCAGCTTCAACCGTCCGGATACATGGTGTTTGATCAGCCGCTGCATATAGTTATGGAGTCCGTATCTGGTGACGGCTGATGCAGGCTGGTCAACCAGCATATCATGCCTCACTCCGCTGCCAATGGTCACTTTTCTGACCCCTTGCACTTCCAGTGCACGTTCATAAAGGTGTATGAGTGGGTTATGGTCATAGTTCAAATTTTTGCATATTGTGGGATAAAGACACGACGGACGCTTGCAGGATGCACATACGGACATGTCGGTGCCACCCATCCGGTACATATTTGCTGTTGGTCCACCCATATCACTGATATGGCCTTTAAAACCAGGCATCTGAACGATCTTTTCCAGTTCACTGATCACAGATTGTTCTGACCGGCTCACCACAAACTTTCCCTGGTGGGCTGCGATGGCGCAAAAACTGCAGCCACCAAAACATCCGCGGTGAAGGGTGACAGAAAAACGGATCATCTCGTAGGCCGGTATGGGTGGTTTGTTTTTGTATTTGGGATGTGGCAACCGGGTATAAGGCAGATCGTAGGGCATATCGGCCATTTTCTGACCGGGAGGCGGCGCTGGTGGGTTGACGATCACCTTTTGTTTTCCGTGGGGTTGTATCAGGCGGTCTGGACTCCATTTATTTGATGCCTCTTCCATTATCCGGAAAGCTTTTGCAAACTGTTCCTTATCAGCAACACACAATTCATGCGATGGCAGAATGGTTTCTCCTGTCCCTTTGATTGCAGGGACCTCTTTATCTTTATCAACGACAATGGCTGTTTGCAGAATATTGTGCAGGGAGTGAAACGGCACACCCCGCCTCAACAGTTCGGTGATCCTGATAAAGGGTTGTTCTCCCATACCGTAGATCAGCATATCTGCACCACTTTCGACCAGGATGGAAGGTTTTACTTCATCCTGCCAGTAGTCATAATGGGAGAAGCGTCGCATGGAAGCCTCCACCCCACCCAGCACGACGGGGATATCCGGAAACAGCCGCTTAAGGATCCGTGTATATACTACCGATGGCATATCAGGACGATACCCCGGTCGTCCGCCTGGAGTATAAGCATCATCGCTGCGTTTGCGCCTTCGTGCAGTATAGTGGTTGACCATTGAGTCCATTGCACCGGCAGTGACACCGAAAAAACAGAGCGGGGGACCCATTTTTTTGAAATCCCGGAGGTCATCACGCCAGTTGGGTTGAGGCAACACCGCAACACGCATGCCCTGGGCCTCTGCAAGACGCGCCATCACGGCCACACCAAAAGAGGGATGATCAATGTAGGCATCTCCCGAAACCAGTATGATATCGGGCTGGTCCCACCCCAAATGGTCAATTTCTGCCCGCGTAACCGGGAGAAAAACCGGTCGCTCGTCATATCCTGTCATAACTGTCCATGTCAATCATCAGTAAATACAAAAGTACGCTTTCCAAACGTTACCTGAAAGAGGCAGATTTTTGTTACTTTTGTCGGTCACCAGAAACCAGGATCTTTTATGCGGCTAATTGTCACCCTTATACTTATATACTTTCTCTTCAGACTGTTAACAGCCTATGTCTTTCCATGGATTGCCAGATGGTACCTCAGGCAGTACAGAGAAAAGTTCTTCCGCGATAATCCGGGTGCGGCAAGGGCCAGCGAAAAAAGGAAAAGCGACCCGGGGTATCAGCACCGAAGGAAAACAACAGGAAGGCCCGATACCGATAAATTGGGGGAATATATTGATTATGAAGAGATAACCGATGATGAAACAGACAAACAGAACAACAATTAATCCCATGCAAGCATTCCAGGATATGTTGAGCGGATTGAGGCCCAGGGCCTTCACCCCTTATTTGATTGCGATCGGACTCTTTGCCCTGATGTCGGTCTTATATGTAAGTCCTGTTCTGGAGGGCAGACAGCTGTTACAATCCGATATTGTCAAGTGGCAGGGCATGGCACAGGAGATTGTAGAGCACCGCGAACAAACCGGTGAGGAGGCCTTGTGGACAAACAGCATGTTCGGAGGCATGCCGGCATTTCAGGTTTCGGTTCGATGGGCCAACAACATTGCTGGTTTCTTCCACGATGTGATGACACTCTGGTTACCCCGTCCGGCCGACATGATCTTTTTGTATTTTGCGGGCTTCTTTATCTTTCTTCTCCTGCTGAAAGTCAATCCACTCATAGCCCTCGCCGGAGCAGTTGCATTTGCCCTGTCGTCTTACCATTTTGTCATTATTGAAGCGGGACATAATTCCAAGGCAGTAGCCATCGGATACATGGCCCCTGTGTTGGGTGCGGCCATATACACCTTCAGGGGACAATTGTCTGGAGGGGGCTTGTTGTTTGCCATATTCATGGGATTGCAGGTGTATGCCAACCACTTCCAGATAACCTACTACCTCGGTTTTATCGTTGTGTTTTACGGACTGTTCCAGTTGGCGGAACACATCAGGGAAAAGCAGCTGGCCCGCTATTTCAAAAAGATGGGTGTTCTGGTTGCCGGATTGATCATTGCCATAGGGATCAACATCGGTAACTTTTGGGGTACCTATTCCTATACTTCCGAGACCATGCGTGGTGGAACAGAGCTCACCATCAGGGATCAGCCGCTAACCAGCGGACTCGATAAGGACTATATCACTGCATGGAGCTATGGCATAGAAGAGAGTTTCAGCTTACTCATTCCCAATGCGAAAGGGGGACAGACAGGTCAGCTGGGCCTGAACCAGGAAGCCCTGGAGCGGGTTGACCCCGCCTACCGGAGCCTTGTCGCCCAGGAAAACCAATACTGGGGCAATCAGCCTTTTACATCGGGATCGGTATATGTCGGAGCCGTTGTACTGTTTTTTTTCTTTCTTTCACTGTTTTATGTAAAAGGTCCTGTTAAATGGGGGTTTCTTCTGGCTATTGTCCTTTCTGTGGCATTATCGTGGGGAAGGAATTTTATGCCCCTGACAGATTTCTTTATTGACTACGTGCCCGGTTACGATAAATTCAGGGCTGTCTCGATGACCCTTGTTATTGCCGGGTTGTGTATTCCTGCACTTGCGTTTCTTGGTCTGTGCAAGCTGTTTGAAAAACCGGAGAAACTATCCTTTAATTCAAACGCATTCACCCTCGCATTTGGTCTGACTGCGGGATTTTCCATGTTGTTCTACCTGTTTCCGTCTACGTTCTTTTCATTTACAAGCAGGCTTGAATCACAGGCTTTTGCAGAATTTGCTGCAGGGGAGCCGGCAATGGCAGCCCAGATCAACGAGTTCGTCTATAATCTTGAGCAGGCCAGGATTTATATTTTCAGGTCAGATGCATTGCGAAGCTTCTTCTTTGCCACTGCTGCCGCCATCATCACACTGTTGTTCACACACAGCAAAATAAGCAAGCCATTATTTGTTGTCCTCCTGGTATTGCTGGTCACCTTCGACATGTGGCCGGTAAACCGTCGTTACCTCAATAATGAAAACTTCGTACCTGCAAGAAGGATAGAAAGGCCATTCTCTATGCGGACGGCCGACCAGCATATCCTCCAGGATGATGCACAGTTTCGTGTGCTGGACTTCACCGAAAATACGTTCAACAGCTCGCGCACAAGCTATTACCATCATTCCATCGGCGGGTATCATGGCGCCAAGCTGCAGCGTTACCAGGACCTGATCGACTTTCACATAAAAGACGAAATGATGGTGATAGAGCATATTTTGCATCAGAGTGAAAGTGAAGAAGAAGCGGCATACCGGCTGGATACCGTAAACGTACTCAACATGCTGAACACCCGGTACATAATCTATCATCCCGATGCCGCACCGTTGAGAAATCCCTACGCAGCCGGCAATGCCTGGTTTGTCGACAATGTCATACTGGCAGAGAATGCAGATGAAGAAATCATGGCGCTCGAACACATTGACCCCCTGAACACAGCCGTTGTCGACAAGCGTTTTTCTAAATATATTGATTCACATGATTTCGGTGGTGACCCGTCCGCTGCCATTGACCTGGTACATTACGCACCCAACCACCTGCAATATGATTACCGGTCGTCTGCAAAACAGCTGGTTATATTTTCCGAGATCTTCTATCCCGATGGTTGGGAGATAACCATCAACGGGGAAAAAGCATCGCATTTCAGGGCGAACTATATCTTGCGTGCCATGGTATTGCCTGCGGGAGACTATTCGATAGATTTCCGTTTCAGGCCCAGGGCATACTACACCGGACAATATGTTGCCCTGGCATTTAGCATCATACTGGTCACCGGCATCATTGCTTATGCATTGATACAGGCAAGACGGATCATGAGCAAAAGAAGAAACAATACGGGATAAGCAACTGTTCTTCAAGGACAAACGTAAACCTGTCAGGAAACCGAACACACCAAAGCCAGTGAACACACAACGCCGCTAATGAAAAAAGTCCTGATCATTTCGTATTACTGGCCACCCGGCAGCGGGGCTGGCGTTTTCCGCTGGTTAAAGTTCAGCAAATACCTTCGCAACCATGGGTGGGAGCCGGTTGTTTATACCGCAAAGAATCCGGAAGCACAGGGTACGGACCATACCCTGACAGCAGATATTCCGTGGGGAATGGCAGTGATCAGGCGCACGGCAATTGAACCCTATGGACTGTACAAGATTCTGACCGGGAGAAAGAAAAATGAGAAGATACAGGCGGGGGTCTTGCGCACCCACCGCAAACCGGGAATATTTGAAAAGCTCTCGACATGGATACGGGGCAACCTGTTCATCCCTGATGCCAGGAAATTCTGGATCAGGCCATCGGCACGCTATTTATTGAAATGGTTGAAAAAAAATCCGGTTGATGCGATCATATCTACGGGACCACCCCATAGCATGCACTTGATTGCGCTCAGGATAAAAGAAAAGACAGGCATCCCCTGGATGGCTGATTTTCGTGACCCGTGGACCCAGATAGATTATTACGACAAACTGATGCTTACCAAAAGGGCTGATGCCCTTCACAAAAAGCTTGAACAAAAGGTGCTGATGAAAGCCGATAAGCTGGTAACCGTTAGCCATCATTGTGCTGAGTACTTGAAAATTCCCGAAAGGCAGGAAATCCATGTAGTAACCAACGGGTTTGATCCCGACGATTTTCAGGATCTGCCATCATTTGACTCCCGGGAATTCTCCATTACCCATCTGGGCTCCATGAATGCCGACCGCAATCCCAAACTGTTATGGAAAGTTTTGTCGGAGCTGGTATTGTCAGATCCGTTTTTTTCAGAGTTTCTGCATATTCGCTTTATCGGACATGTGGATTATTCGGTAAGGGAAAGTCTGCAGAATCA
>PWKN01000090.1 GCA_003559735.1 Bacteroidales bacterium
GGCCCGGCCACTGGTGCGGATTGTCCGTTCAAGGCTTGCTTTCTGCGTCAGTCCCTTCCTGATCCCTTCATCGAAACGGCTGATGAAATGGATGGCATAATCGATGCCTATACCTATGGTTATGCTGCCTGTAAGGACAGTGGCAATATCAAGCGGTATGCCCCCCAGTCCCATGATACCAAACAGCACAAGGAGCGTTATCCCTATTGGAATCACAGCAGTCAGTCCCTTGAGCAACGAACGCAACAGCACACTCACCATCAGCACCACCAGGGTCATGGCGATAATCAAACTGTAGGTCTGACTTCTGATGATGCTTTCGTCGAGGCGTTTGAGCAAGACCGGTATGCCTGTATAGGCCAGGCTGTAGTGTTCGGTACTGTGCTGCGCAACATATGCATCAAAGGTTTGTTCAATCTCCCTGAGCACATCCATCTCCCTGGAAGTCACGAACGCCTGTATTACCCCCTCCGACAAATCCGGACTCACCAACTGATCCATGACCTCCTGTCCATCAAGAAGAAACCAAAGCTGAACGATCTTCCACTCATCATCCGGCACAATGTTGCCTTCGCCCATGACCTCATTCATTTGTTTGATGAGGTCGGCTACCGACTGACTGTGCGGGATGTAATCGAAACGTTCCATGTGATCCTGTGTCTTGCTCATGAGCCGTAATACTTCCGGACTCTGGACATCCCCTTTAATGTTGACATAGAGGGGTGAGCTGCCGTTGAATTTTTCTGCCAGCAGGTCTTCTCCCACCCTTACAATGTTGTCCTTCCGGAAATAGTCGATCAGGTCAAAACGCCTTTCAATCCGCAACATGCCGACTATGCTCGCCAGAACAAGCACAGCCCACACGGCCAGCATAAGGTTCTTGTGGTGATGGATCATTGTTGACAGCGCTTCGGCAATTCGTTCAAACACGTGCTTGCCTTGAGAAACCTGTTGCTGTGGACTCTTTTTCTGGTTGGTAACAGACAGCATTGCCGGGACAAACGTGATGGATAACACCATCGAATAAAAGATGCCAAGGGTGGAGAATACCCCAAACTCTCTGATCATAAGCATATAAGAACCAGCTATGAACGACAGAAAACCCAGCATGGTGGTTACGGAGGCAAGCACAACAGGTACAGCAATGTAGGCAACGGTTCGCTGAATCGCCTGTTTGTGGTTGATCTGTTGTTCTCCAAAAAAGGCATTCACCACGTGAATGGCATACGCACTTCCCACAGCAAGCAAGATAACAGGCAGGGTATTGGTCAGCATGGTGATCTCAAACCCCGACAGGGTGATTGTCCCCATAGTCCATATTACGGCGATCAGCACCGCCAGCATAGGAAACAACACGCCCCGGATGTTTCGGAATCCGGCCAGCAACAACAGGCTGATCAGGATAAAGGCAACTGGAGAAATCGTGAGGATGTCGCTGACAATGATGCGCGACAGTTCGTGCAACGTGACAGGCATACCGCCGAAACAGATCATATCCGCAAATGGCAGTCCGCCAACCCGGCTCTTTACCTCATCAACAACGTCTGCATGGTTATGGCCATTGAGGATTGTGCCTATGACAAGGGTGGCAGTGGCATCCTCCGAAACAAGGTTGCCGCGGTACATTTTTCTAGACAAGGTATATGCCTTAAGCGAATCGAGCACATCAGGGTCGGAGGGAATGTCAAATTCGTCAATCAGGCGACCGATCTCTATGCCGTATTCACCTTCGTGAATGTTAAGCACATTGGTCAGGCTGGTCACATAGCCAATGCCGCGGACAGCCCTGATGCTGTCTGTGAGCTGCCGGACGTTCTGCAGCATTTCATACCCAAAAACTTCCTGTCCGGACAACCCCACAATAACCATCGAATTGCCTCCATAAACATCGCCTATCCGGTTAAACAGCAAAGCTGACGGATCTTGTTCCGGGAGATAGCTCAACACGTCGGCGTTCACCTTCAGGTCTTTCAAAGACCATAACATAAGCAGTGTGATTGCCGTCACCATTAGGATGACAACATATCTTGCCCGCACGATCCTTTCGGAAAACCATTTCATTACAGCATAATTTGGGATGGTTGGGTTGCTCGCTGGACTACAACGCCCAATTGCACAAATATAGTATAAATGTGCAACACATCCAAATGTTTTTTATTAGGGATGCCGGCCGCCCGGACTGGTTTTCCCAATATGCTTACTGACTGCCGGGTTGATTGGGAAACAAATTGTGCCTGTGTCAGCCAGGCCGTTTCATCATTAAAAAGGGATGCCGGCCGCCCGGGCCGGCATCCCTCAAATGCCTAAAGACTGATCGGATTGGAACAAACCTGTTCGCACGAAAGACACATGATCAGGTGTGTTTTTGTGTTGTCTGGTCAGAACGGGTTTTGAGCGCCAACGCCTTCTATGTTACCAAAAAGCAGCAGCGCATCCTGCCAGGGGTATTTGTTGGCGAACATGGTGACTTCCGAGGTCATTGTTCCCTGGAGGTTCATTCCCAGCATTGCCCGCCACTGGTTGGCCGGGGAGTCACGGTCGAAGTCCAGCTCTTCACTGTATCGTGCGTTCAGGTACCCCTCAAGGTACGCCTGGTTCACCTGGAGTCCCTCGGGTATTTCATTGATATTGCCCGAAACACTCGCTATTTCCAGGTCATCCAGGTCTTCCGTATCGAGGCGCAGGCGTACGTTGCTCGCCGGACTATAATGCATGTCTTTGTCCTTGTTTACAAAAAAGATGTTGTTGTCCACCTTTATCCAATCGTTTTCAGTGAACCGTGTGTGGTCAATGGCCGAAAGGATGCTGGCACCAATGATGTTGTTGTGAATATTGTATCCGGCCCTGGTCATGATCCTGACGCCATAGCCCATATCCTGGAAGTCGGTTGTACGGCTCCAGGTAAATATGATGGTGTTGTATGCGATCTCTACCTCACCGCACTTTGCCATTGTACCCGGACCACCTGTGCTGGCACAGGTGCCGTACACTTCAACTGCCGCCATCTTGTTTGCAATAAACACATTGTTTTTCACCGTGAACTGTCCGCTCCGGTGTCCGGCTTGCAGCGCAAAGCTGGCACCGTTAAGGAACACACAATTCTGGATGGTGACATCTCCGCCTGTGGTGGCA
>PWKN01000049.1 GCA_003559735.1 Bacteroidales bacterium
CACCACCAACTGACACGTGGACATTCCTGAAATGGCCATTATGCAGTGCAATGCTGATGGCACTGTTTACACTGGCAATGTCGAGGGTGATCCGTTTGCTTACCTTCTCAAAGTTGACCAGTTGTTTGCGTTCCGCAACGGGAAAGGACAGATGGTGGATGATCTCACCGGGATTGATCGCGGTTTGCTTGCAGGCAGTGAAGAACTTTTTCAGCGCCACAATGCGTTCTTCTCCGGTGTTCCAGCAACGCAAATGGACGTTGGCATCCAGGGCGAGAAAAAAGACCGCCAGGTCGGCTGCAGGAGAAGCATTGGCTAAATTACCGCCTATTGTGGCCATGTTCCTTATGGATTCAGACGATATCAGGCGGAAGAAATGATCAATTCGGGGAACAAGGCTTCGCATCAGTTGCGATCCCATCATCTCTGTCACGGTTACCGAAGCACCCACCAGGCAATATCCGTTCTCCTCGCGTATTCCTTTAAGCTCCTTGTTGTCCAGCAAAAATACCGCATCAGTCCCCGGACGGCAGTCTGGTTGCCGGACCAGCATATCGGTGCCACCACCATATATAATTTTAATGTCCGCATTTTCCGGCATGTTCGTTTGCAATGCCGACAGGCGACCGGGGATTGTTAAGAACCAGGCTGGGAGAAAACCCTGACCTGCCAGCCACCCGACCGGATCGCCGGGATCTTTTTCCTTCAGTATACGACAAAGGTCGCTGGCCGCTCTTTCAATGGAGGCATAACCGGTACACCTGCAGATATTGCCGCTCACAGCATCGATGGCCCTGGCGGGACCGGCTGGCTGATGTGACAAGGCAAAGGCAGTGAACGCCAGCACAAATCCAGGCGTGCAAAACCCACACTGGGTAGCTCCGTGGTCGATCATGACTTTCTGAGCAGGTACCAAACCACCGCTGCTGATACCCTCAATGGTCACAATATGCTTACCAGCCACATTGCCCAAAGGGGTCAGGCACGATACGATGCTTTGGTATTTCACGAGCTTGCCGTGCAGGCGACCTTCCAGCACGGTACAGGCACCACAGTCACCCTCCCTGCAGCCAATCTTTGTCCCCTTCAAGTGAGCATCACCCCTGATGAAGTCGAGCAATGGCATGCCCGGATCCTCCATCGCAGAGACTTCCTCATTGTTCAATATGAATCTGATCATCAGCCGGGATCTAAGGTGAAAAAAAGGAATACGCAGATGGTCTTCAAGCAAATATACATAAAATACAATAATCACTGGTTTTGATTGTTGATCATATAAGAACAACAGTGAACATCCGGTACGATTTTTGAACAGTTTGCGGGAAATTGTTGCCGTGGCAAATAAAGTTTTTCGTACATTGGTCTTTTCATTGGCGACCGGGGCTGCCACAGGCAAAAGCATTATGTGGCACATTATCCCACAAAATACGATCAACATGAGCGCTGCACAGGAGTTACACAATCATACTTTTTTTGTTCTGCGTTGTGTATTGTTATGCGTCTTGTTCGGTACCGGCACACCTCATTTATCAAATGGTGCTGCCGGAAATACGGAGGCCGGGGATGTTGATCCGGCCTTGCTTCTGAGCAAGTATGTCCAGAACCCATCCGTTTCAGGCTCTGAAAAGGAGGCTGGGGAGTTCTTTGCCCGGTTTTGTGCGGATCGCGGACTCCATGTACGGGTGTTTACCGATGAAGAAGACAGTTATAATTTTGCAGCATCTCTCTATCCGCTCAAGCTGGGGAAGCCCAACATCGTGTTCATGACCCATATTGATGTGGTTCCCGCCGGTGATCCGGCAGGCTGGACCCATCCGCCGTTCTCAGGCAAGATCTCAGAGGGGATGGTCTGGGGCAGGGGGGCTATCGACAACAAAGCCATGGGTGTGATGCAGGTGCTGGCCATATTGCAGTTTACCGGAAAGGCAGCAGAGGCTGACCTCCCTTATAACGTGACGTTGCTGGCCGTTTCAGGTGAAGAAACAGGGGGAGACAAGGGCGCCCGGATCATTGTCGATCATTACCTGGAAGAACTGAATCCAATCGTTGTTTATGGCGAGGGGGGAGCCGGGATGACCGGACTCATTGGTGCTGCGCCGGAAAAACCAGTTTTTGGGCTGGGCATTGCACAGAAACTTCGGTTGTTCCTGGCTGTCGAGTCACAGGTGGCGGCGTCAGGACATGGTTCGGTACCCCGCGAACGGTATCCCACGAAAGAAGTGGCGAAGGCCTCAGCAGCCCTTCTTGAAGCCATTCCCAAAATAACCGTTTCGCCCGTGGTAAGGGAAGGTTTGCATGCAATAGGTGCACATGATACAGGCATTATGCGCCGGGTGATGATGAACATTGACCTTTACGGACCGTTATTTGGGAGTATCATACGCAAGGATCCCATAATCTCCTCGATGCTGACAAACACCATGTCCCTGACCAGTCTGACGAGTGCTGAAGGCGCCTATAACCAGATACCCACACATGCACGGGCAGTGTTTGACTGCCGGTTGCTTCCCGAAACAGACCAGGATGAATTCCTGGCACAGTTAAAGCGGATTGTTGAACCATACGAGGTTGAGATCAGGATAATCAGTTCCAGTCCGCCTGCGCCGGTCTCAGAGCAGGGTATCTTTTATCAGGCTATGGAACAAAGCATATACGCGGTTTTTGATGACGCACTGGTAGTGCCGTTCATGTTTGTGGCAGTCAACGACAACCGTTTTTTTCGCCGGAAGGGCATACCCGCTTACGGATTGCTGCCGGCCATCCTGCCAGAAGAGTTGATGGAATCCATCCACTATTTTGATGAACGGTTTCCGGTCGAAGCACTGCATAAAGGGATTGAGGTTTATGTTGCCCTTATCAGCACACTATTGGAGAATAAGTCAATAATAAACTGAATATATGATTATTCATTGGGGTGCCAGGTTTCTGGCGCGACTCAGCAAAGTCCGGTTCGACCGGTGGTATGCAGACCCTGAGGGACTGCAAAAGAAGCAGTTTGACCAGTTAATTGCCAGGGGCAGGGAGACGTTGTTTGGACGCGACCACGGTTTTGACGGCATCAGTGACCATCAGACGTTCAAACAGCAGGTACCCGTGCGCGACTATGAAGGGATCCGGACATA
>PWKN01000002.1 GCA_003559735.1 Bacteroidales bacterium
ATATAAAAACAAGGCCGAATACCTGAAGCACGACCTCAGTCTGTCGGAAGAATACAACACCAACCTGAAGAATGTCGTCGGCTCAATGAACGACATGAACGAAGCCTACCGGGAGTCGGCCAGGAGGGCGCAAGACGGAGCTTTTGCATCCGAAAGCCTTACCAAAAACCTGTCAGCGCTCAATACGGCTTACGAAATGCAGATGCAGGCTGCAAGCCAGCAGGCAGAGTCGGCAAAAAGTTACCAGGAGACCATGAATAAAGCCATAGATGAGTTGAACACCTCGGCCGAAACATCCAGGATGCAGAATGAACAAATGGAAAAGCTGACCGAAAGCATCAGGTCCCTGAACAGCGTTTATGGCAATATGCTGTCGGCAATGAACCGGTAATTTGTTTTACAATCACACACCAAGAGATAAATAATTATGGCAGGTGCTAAACAAACCCCAAGACAGAGGCTGATTGGCCTGATGTACCTGATTTTCCTGGCCCTCATGGCTTTGAACGTGTCAGTGGAAGTGCTGGACTCTTTTCCTTTGATAAACAACAGCATTGAAGAAACCAACAGGAACTTCGAGGCCAAGGTAGATATGGTATATTACGATTTTGACGAACAACGGCTTAATTTCGGCGAGTCCCATGTCGCCCCGTTTCACGAACAGGCAGTATATGTCGGTGCGCTTGCAGATTCGCTTATTCATTATATCCGTACCAATCGTACACAGATGCTGGCTGAGCTGAACAATATATCCTATGAGGAAGCCGACACGATGAACCTGATCGATTCACGCCGAAAAGACAATTACATTATTTCTTCCAGGTTCTGGTTGGTAGAGAACAGCACCGATCCTTCGAGGGATGGCGGTCCTGGTACGAGGGCCTATATCCTCAGGGAGAAGATCAGCAACTTCAAAGAAGAAATTGACAGTGTTCTGGCTTTGCACGACCAGGCGATAAAGATTGCACTTGACGTGGAAGGACCTTTTTACGTTCAGGATCGCCGTGTGAACTGGCAGCAGTTGACTTTTGACCGTGTTATATCCGTGGCAGTAGCCACCAACCTCAACCGTCTGATCACCGAAGTACGCAACGCACAGTTCGATGCCATCAATATGCTGTATGACCTGATCACAGCCGGACAGTTTCGTTTTGATGAGGTCACTGCGAGGGTTGTACCCAAGAGTGAGATCGTGATGACCGGTGGCAGGTATGAGGCAGACGTTTTTGTTGCGGCCATCGACACACGGCAGGAGCCCCAGATCAGCGTGCAGGGCATCGGCCGCATCCCGGTATCGGATGGAATTGGGAGGATCCGGCTGGCAGCAACCACACCCGGCACACATACCATCAGGGGAGAGATAACCGTCGTTTCACCGGCCGGTGTACGGCAGTCGCACCCTTTCACAACACAATATACAATTGAAAGACCCAGGGCTACCGTGTCGGCCACCAATATGAATATGTTGTACCAGGAAATAGAAAACCCGGTGTCGATATCGGTTCCCGGCGTCCCCTCCGAGAACATCCGCCCACAAATCAGTCCGTCGGGCCAAACCCGTCTGACCACGCAACCAGACGGCACATATATTGCCTATATACAGGAAGGTGTATCTGAGGCAACCATTACTGTAAATGCATACATTGAAGGGCAACTTACCAAGATAGATGACATGATGTTCCGGGCACGTCCGGTTCCAAGACCCATTGCCAGGATCGCAGGATATGAGGGGGGACCGATAAGCCGTCAGGCACTCACTGCCGCAGGCAGAATTGATGCACACATGGGCGATGACTTTGTTTTTGCTGGTGTTGAATGGAATGTAACCGCTTTCGATATGATCACCATCACACGGGGAGAGGAAAGGCGGGCACGCCAAACCGACGGAAGCAATCTTACACAGGAGATGATCGGATACATCAATGATGCAGGCACAAGGCAAAACTTCTTCTTTAACAACATCATCGCTGAGGGTCCCGGAGGGGCAAGGAGGAACCTCGGGAATTTATCTTTTACAATAAATTAAACCAAACGGAGTACAGACAATGAAAAAATATTTGATAATTGGTTTTTTCCTGCTTGGTTACCTGGCCGCCAGTCATGCCAGCGCACAGGAAGAGAGAGAGAGGCCAAGGGATTCGTTTTATGAAACATTGTCGGTCAGGGAGAGAGCGCCTGCCGATTTGCCCAACGTCAGGGAAGCCGACATTTTATGGTCAAAAAGGATATGGCAATACATAGATGTAAGGAAAAAGATAAACCAGCCATTGTATTTTCCGGAAAGACCAACCGGTGATTACCGGAGCCTGATGCAGGTTCTTGAAGATGCCATCCGTGCCGGTGAGCTCAGGGCTTACAGTGTGGATGATGACAGCTTTATTGGCGAACCCCTCGATCCTGACGAACTGTTTGATGAAGTGCTTGCTTCCACTGATGTCATTACCGTTGATGGCGTCGACCAAGAAGTGCACATTCCGTTTCAACCAACTGAAATACTCATTTTCAGGATCAAGGAAGAGTGGTTTTTTGATACCCGCCGCGGGGTAATGGATGTGCGCATCATTGGCATTTCTCCCGCCCGTTTATCCAGGGATGATGTAACCGGACAATATACTGATGTACACAGTCCAATCTTCTGGGTGCCATTTGAAGAAGCACGGGCCGCACTGGCCAGTGCACCGGTGGTAAACAGGCGAAACAACAAGCAGGTTGAATCCTTTGATGATCTTTTCATCCGCAGGTTCTTTGATGCCGTGATCTATCGCGAGGAGAGACCCGACAACAGGGCCATAAGAGAGTATATTGAAGACCCCTATGAGCGCCTGCTGGAAGCACGGCGGATCAGGGAAGAAATACGGAACTTCGAACTTGACATCTGGCACTATTAACCCATGCTGTAAAAGTCATTGCCTTTGTCATCAACCAGGATGAAAGCGGGGAATTTTTCAACCCTGATCCGGTATACGGCTTCCATGCCTAGTTCGGGGTATTCGAGCAGCTCAACCTCCCTGATGTTTTCCTGTGCCAGTATAGCTGCTGGTCCCCCAATGCTGCCCAGATAGAATCCCCCGTATTTTTTACAGGCATCTGTGACCGCCTGACTCCGGTTCCCTTTGGCGATCATGATCATGCTTCCGCCATGTTGCTGAAACAAGTCTACATACGAATCCATCCGTCCTGCTGTCGTTGGACCAAAGGATCCTGATGGCAAGCCTTCCGGTGTTTTTGCCGGACCAGCATAGTAGATGGGATGGTCTTTTATGTACTGCGGCAACCCCTCCCCTGCATCCAGCCTTTCCTTCAGTTTTGCGTGGGCTATGTCTCTTCCGACAATGATGGTGCCATTGAGCGACAACCGGGTTCCCTCCGGATGCCTGGAAAGCGCTTCCAGAATCTGCTTCATGGGTTGCTCGAGGTCAATTTCCACTGCGCCGGCGCCATCGTCTTTCTCACGGAATGCCTCAGGAATGAACCGTCCCGGGTTGTCTTCAAGCTTTTCTATCCAAATGCCCTCTTTGTTGATCTTTGCCCTGATATTGCGGTCGGCCGCACAGGAAACACCCATGCCTACCGGACAAGAGGCACCATGTCTTGGGAGTCTGATAATGCGCACATCTAGGGCAAAATATTTTCCGCCAAACTGTGCACCGATACCCAGCTGATAAGCCGCTTCCAAAACCCTCTTCTCCAGTTCCTTATCACGAAACGCCTGTCCGCCTTCACTCCCCGTTCCAGGCAGATCATCCAGGTATTTTGCAGTTGCAAGTTTCACTGTCTTGAGTGTTGATTCAGCCGAAGTGCCGCCAATGACGAAGGCCACGTGGTATGGCGGACAAGCGGCTGTTCCGAGTGACCTGAGCTTTTCTGCCAGAAACAGTTCAAGCTTCTCCGGATTCAGCAGTGCTTTTGTTTGCTGATACAATGCTGTCTTATTCGCAGAGCCACCCCCTTTGGCGACGAATAAAAATGAATACTCGTCACCATCAACGGCGGCAATATCTATCTGTGCAGGGAGGTTGGTCCCTGAATTTTTTTCTGTATACATATCAAGGGGTATTGTTTGCGAGTACCTCAGGTTCTCTTTGGTATAAACATTATACACGCCCCTTGACAGTGCTTCCGCATCCCCTCCGCCGGTCCATACCTGCTGCCCTTTTTTCCCGACAATTGTCGCTGTTCCGGTATCCTGGCAATAAGGCAACACGCCTTTTGCAGAGATCTCTGCGTTCCGCAACATGGTCAGCGCTACATATTTGTCGTTGTCGCTTGCCTCTGGATCCTCCAGTATGGCAGCCATCTGTTCAATATGGCTGGTGCGCAGCATAAAAGACACATCCCGCAGGGCCGTTTGTGCCAGCAATGTTAGTCCGCCGGCCGACACTTTTAAAACCGGCCGGCCTTCATAAGTGCCGGTCGTCACATGGTCGCTCGTCAATAAGTAATAATCCGTCTTGTCTTTCCCCAACGGAAAGGGGTCCTGGTAAGAAAAAGAAGGTGTTTTCATAAGGTTGATGGTTTTGTTGTCCCGCATCTACAGCAATGAATAATGCAGGTTGGTTTGACATGGTGAACATTGTTTGTTGATGTCACTAAATATACAATAAATCCAAAAGGCCTCCAAAAAAAAACCACAATCTTTTGTCCGACAAGACCGTCTGCCAACAGCAGGACACGGTCTGGCAGCCAAACGCCTTTTTTTATGCCAGGCACAATACCGGTTTGGAGCCCCTTGGAAGAGCGGTCCGGCAACAACAATGACATAAATATTGTATCTTTGCATCATATGGAAACGACCCGACAAAACCGGATATCCCGGCTGATACAGAAAGACCTGGGAGAGATCCTGCAAATGACTGGCAGGGATTGGTTTCCCGGTGCCATGGTTACTGTTACCAAGGTATACGTTACAAGCGATTTATCCATTGCCAGGGTATACCTGAGCATATTCGGGAAAGATGCCCGGCAGATCCTCAAACTGGTAGAGATGAAGGGCAAGGAGATCCGTAAACAGTTGGGCATGCGTGTAAAAAACCAATTGCGCCAGGTGCCCGGACTGCGTTTTTACATTGACGACAGTCTCGACTACATCGAAAATATTGAAAAATTACTGAACCAGTAGTCGCCTTCCCATGCAATACGATCCCATAAAAAAAACACTGGGCAACGTTGTCAGCCACCGTCCTGTTTTAAGAAAGGTCTTTTACCGTCTGCTCGACATCCTTTTGCTTCGGGCATGGCACATACATCAGGCAATTAGGATGTTCAGCCGGTCGGTTAAAAAAGGGGAAACCATCCACGTTCTGGATGCGGGCAGCGGATTTGGCCAGTACGCCTGGTATATGGCCAGGAAACATCCACAATGGAACATCACGGCCATCGACATGAAGGAAGAGGAAATAATGGCCTGCAATCACTTTTTTGGTCAGGCAAACAAGAAAAATGTACGTTTTGCCGTTGGTGATCTGCGTGAACTCCCGGGGAGTGAATGCTATGACCTGATCCTCTCTGTTGACGTGATGGAGCACATTGAAGAGGATGAGCTGGTTTTCAGCAACTTTTACCGCTTGCTGAAGTCCGGCGGACTCTTGTTGATCAGTACCCCGTCAGACAAAGGGGGGAGTGACGTACAGAACGACAGCGACCATTCTTTCATCGATGAGCACGTAAGGGACGGATACGGCATCGGGGAAATTGAAAATAAGTTGTCAAAATCGGGGTTTCAGCATATTGCAGCCAAATACAGCTATGGTGCCCCGGGTTCGGCTGCCTGGCGTTTGTCAATGAAGGTTCCGATGACCATGCTTGGCTGGTCACGGGCAATGTTCATTGTCCTGCCGGTATATTATTTGCTGTGCATGCCGTTTGTATTGCTTTTGAATCTGGCCGACCTGAAGACAAAGCAACATACAGGTTCTGGCCTGATCGTCAAAGCCTGGAAAAAAAGGAACAAAATACAGGGTTAACAAACGTTTGCTTCAAGAGGAGGAACAACCTATGCGACTGCCATTGTTTATTGCGTGGCGTTATCTTTTGGCAAAAAAAACGCACAATGCCATTAACATCATCACCCTGGTTTCGGTGATCGGTGTGGCGGTGGGCAGCATTGCCCTGGTGGTGGTATTGTCGGTATTCAATGGTTTTGAAAAGCTCATCCTCTCGTTGTTCAACGCGTTCCATCCCGACATGGAAATAACCCTCGCAGAAGGGAAGACTTTTTCCATGGATGATTTTCCGCTTGAGGAGCTGGCTGAGATCCCTGGCGTGATTCATTACGGGGAGGTACTGGAGGAAAGCGGACTGGTAATGTATCGTGAGCGGCAGCATTTGGTCAGGTTCCGGGGGGTTGATGACGCATACAGCAAAATAACAGGTATTGACACCATGCTGGTCCAGGGCGATTTTGTGCTTGAGCAGGACGGCCGCAACTTCATTGTCCCCGGTCAGGGAGTTTCCTACGTGATCAACGCGAGCATCCATGATCTGCTGCACCCCATTCACCTGTACGTGCCGCGCAGGGGGCGTACTGCCGGACTGCATCCGGCCCAGGCATTCCGGTCGTCATCCAACTATGCCAGTGGTATCTTTTCGGTTCAGTCCGAATACGACATGGAATACGTGATCGTCCCCTTAAGGCTTATGCGCAGTTTGCTCGACTACCGGAATGAGGAGGTAACATCGGTGGTGGCGGCCATCGCACCAGGGTACAATCATCAGCGAATACAACGGCAGATAGAGGAAGTTGCCGGTGCTGACTACGTGGTGAGGAACAGGTTGCAGCAGCAGGATTTTATTTACCGTCTGATGCGGTCTGAAAAATGGGCTATTTTCTTTATCCTTACCTTTATCCTGATCATTGCGGCATTCAACATAATCGGATCACTGACGATGCTGGTCATTGAAAAGAGGCGCGATATTGCCGTGTTGCGCAGCATGGGCGCCGGCAGGGAGATGATAAGAAGGATCTTTCTGACCGAGGGACTGTTGATCAGTCTCACCGGGGCCATTACCGGCATTGCTGCCGGGGCTTTGATCGCCTGGCTCCAGATGCAGTACGGACTGGTACCGTTACAGGCTGAGGGGGTGTTTATTATCGACACGTATCCGGTTAAGCTGAAAGGCTCCGATCTGCTCCTCACCGGATTCACGGTATTTTGCATCGGGTTCCTGGCATCGTTGATCCCTTTGCGGTTCATTTGGGAAGCTTCCGGCAAACCTCCGGCATAAAAGACCTCACCGGATCATGGCACCCAGTTTTTTCTCAAAACTGGCTGTCAATGTTTCCATCACCTTGTCAACCTCGCCGTCGGTGAGGGTTTTTTGACTGTCCTGGAACACAAAACTCACGGCATAAGACTTTTTGTTTTCACCCAGCTTTTCGTCCTGGTAAACATCAAAAAGGTTTACCTCTTTCAGTATGTTCTTTTCAGCCTGCAAGGCGATGCGTTCAATTTCTGCAAAACCCACGCTTTTGTCAAGCAACAACGCCAGGTCTCGTCTGACTTCCGGGAACCGTGGCACCTCCTTATAGAGCAGTACCCGCTCTGAGGCAACCTGCATAAGGTTTTCCCAATCAACCAAACCATAGAATACATTGTCCCTGATGTCGGCTTGTTCTGTCGTTTCCTTCGAAAGCAGTCCGATACAGGCAATATCCTTATCCCCGGCAACCACTTCTGTTGTATAGGCAAAGAGCCCATTACCGTCGTGTTGTTTTGTACGGATCATTTCCTTTTCGATTCCCAGTCGCCGGATTATGGCATAAAGGGCATTTTTCAGGTCAAAGAAACTATGCGGTGCTTCCTTATCGTGCCAGCTTTCGGGCTGCCTGTTGCCGGTGAGGAACAAAGCGAGCACCATACGCTCATTGTAGGCCTTCAGGGGGTGTGACTTGTCCGCAACATCCTTTTTCTGGTACACCTTGCCAAACTCATAAAGCTTCATGTCGTGGATCTTGCGGTTTTTGTTATACGCAACACTTTCCAGTCCGCCATACAACAAAGTCCGCCGCAAAACATTCAGGTCCTGGCTCAGTGGATTCTGAACAAATACCAACTGCCGGTCATCGACCCCAGAAGCTTCATAATAGGCTGCTTTTGTCAGTGAATTGTTCATGATCTCATTAAAACCCCTGGCAGAAAGCATGTCAGACACCACATTCTGCAACAGCTCTTTATCGGGTTTTGGGGATATCACAATGGATGAATGCATCTTGTGAGGCACACGCACATTGTTGTATCCATATACACGCAATACCTCTTCGATCACATCAGCATCGCGCGTCACGTCAACCCTGTATGGGGGGACGATCAGCAGCATTCCCTTTTCGGATTGTGAAAGAACAGTAAAATCAAGGTCTTCCAGGACAGACCGGATCTGTTTCGGGGCGATCCTTTGTCCGGTCAGGGTATCAATCCGCTGATGGCTTAAAAACAGCTGAACAGGTTCTGATTTGCCGGGATACTGGTCGTTCAGTTTTGAAGAAATTGTTCCGCCGGCAATATCCCTGATCAACAAAGCAGCTCTTTTGAGGGCAAAAACAGTCATTTCCGGATCGGACCCCCTTTCAAAACGGAACGAGGCATCCGTTTTCAATCCGTGGTGTTTTGACGACTTCCTGATGGTAACCGGATCAAAGCAGGCACTTTCCAGAAAAATGGCCGTTGTATGCTCCGTCACACCCGACTGGACCCCTCCAAGGATGCCTCCCATGCACATAGGGCCATGTTCATTGCATATCATCAGGTCGTGGCCTGTCAGTTCGAGCTTTTCCTCATCGAGTGATTCGAAAACAGTTCCTGCGGGCGATTTTTTTACCGTCACCTTTTTCCCTTCAACCGCATCCAGGTCAAATGCATGAAGTGGCTGTCCGAGTTCGTGAAGCACATAATTGGTGATATCGACAACATTGTTGATGGGTTTCTGTCCGATGGCCTTCAGTTTGTTTTTAAGCCAGCCGGGTGATTCACCAACGGTGATCCCGGTAATCGTCAGACTGCTGTAGCGCGGACAGGCATCGGGGTCTTCAATGGTTACCGGGACAAACACATTGTTGTTGCCGGCTGCGAAGTCAGACACATCAGGCCATAGCACAGACAGTTCCTTTTTTCCTTTCTGGTGGTTGTGCACGGCAACAATATCCCTGGCAACGCCAATATGGGAGGCAGCATCGATGCGGTTTGGCGTAAGGCCGATCTCATATACCCAATCCTCCGAAAGGTTGAAATATTCTGCAGCATCCATTCCGGCAGGAGCATTTTCCGGCAACACCATGATCCCCTCATGGGAGTCGCCCAGGCCCAGCTCATCTTCGGCACAGATCATCCCTTCAGAAGCTTCACCACGGATCTTCGTTTTTTTTATGGTGAGCGACTGTTTCCCCTTATAAAGAGTGGTGCCTTCAAGTGCTACAAGCACCTTTTGTTTGTCTGCCACATTCGGAGCGCCACAAACAATGGACAAAGGTTCACTCTTTCCCACGTTAACCAGTGTCAGCGACAACCGGTCAGCGTTGGGGTGGGGTTTACAGGAAACCACCTCGCCAACGACAACGCCTTTCAGGCCACCACGAACCGACTCATATTTTTCCAACGCCTCCACCTCCAGTCCGCAATCTGTCAGCAACACCGACAATTCTTCGGGACCCTGGGTAAAAGCTGCATATTGTTTCAACCAGTTATAAGAAATACGCATCAGGGTTCATTTTTGGCTTTCACCCCGGATAATGGTCATTACCCAGCTCAAAACGCCGTTACTATCTGAGTTGAAGGGCCGTTTCTCCAAGTCGGTACTCATCTGTGTACAGTGATATGGAATAGACACCCGGATCAAATTCCTCGATTCGCTGCCAGGTAAGACACAAATCCTTTGCCGCATTGTCATACCTGAAAGATTCTTTTGCTGAGAACTGAAGGGTGTCACCCTGGTACACAAAGGCATGAGAAAAATCGTCGCTCAGCCTGAGAATATTGCCTGACGGGCCGGCAATGCGCATATAGGCATTATAAACGCCAGGCGGGGTAATGGGGTTTTCAGCGATGGTGAAACACACACGGATCTGTTCCGCCCTGTGGGCCCTGTCTGTTTCATCTTCCCTGTCCCTGCCCCGTATCCTGAACGACACCGGTTCAAATTGCAGGGCACGCAAGGTGGCTGCCTCTTCCACTTTTGATTCCAGCACCTGCTTATCTTGTGTGAGCTGTGTGGTGCGCCGTTGCACCTGTTGTATCTCCTCGCGCATTTGGATGTTCTCGGCTTTCAGCACCCTGTTCTCGGTATACAGGCTGTCTATTTCGTGGACATAGTTCTGGGTAATTTCCCGCAGCATGTTCAGTTGCCGTCGAATACGGTTATAGTCGGCCTGGCGCGCAATGAGTCGTTGGATCTCCTGTGCATTGGCCTGTATGATGCTGTCCTGTTCAACAAGGATGCTGTCATACTCCAGCTTCACCATATAGTATTCATCCAGCACTGAGTCAAGTTCGTGCTGCAGTTCACGGTTCAGTTGTTCGGCAACCTCCCGCTCAGTCGTCATTTCTTGAAGCGACTGCCGGCTGGTAAACCAAAGGATGGCAAAACCCACCACCATGATCCCAAGGATCAGGATGCTGACACGGTAGATCCGTTCATTTCTTTTCACATTGCTGTGCTGCTCATTTTGTTTTGTTTCCATTTGTTTTTGTTTTTTTTACGGGTTACCCGTTTCCGGTCGTTTGTACTGTTACACAACAGCAAGCGGTCACACCTTCATCAACAGCATAAACTTTTGTCCGCCGAAGGTTAACAAGACATACTGTTGAACAACAGCAAGCAGACACCTTCATACCATCCAGCAACCAATCCTGTCCGGAAACGTTTTTCAACCCCTGTTTTATGGCTTTTTTGCTTTTATTTAAAATATATTTGTCTTAATACTTGTGTTCAGATTTTTTTTGCAGATCAATTCCAGCCTGCAAATTTATACAATTTTGACAGATTATATGAATGAAGCAGCCAGCAGGTGTTCAGAATTATTTAAAAATTTTTTTTCACTTGTTTATCCGGACACCTGTTCTACTTGTGGTACGGTGCTGGTCTCTGACGAGTTGCATCTTTGCAGCATGTGCCTGGTCCGTTTGCCGGCAACGGGGTTCCAACATACGTTTGACAACCAGCTTACGGCAATATTCTGGGGAAGGGTTGTTCTTGAGACCGGCACGTCGTTGTATTATTATCAAAAAGGGGGACTTGTGCAAACCCTCATTCACCAAGTCAAATACAGGGGCAACAAGTCGTTGGGTTTTCTATTGGGCAGGTTGCTGGGTATTGGCTTGCTTGCCTCACCCTATTATTCAGGGCTGGACTATATCGTACCGGTTCCGCTGCATCCTGACAGGGAGCGCGTGAGGGGCTTCAACCAAAGTGAAGTGATTGCCGGTGGCATTGCTGATGTCCTGACTGTTCCCAGTGTAAGGGGAATGCTGGTGCGCGGGCAAATGACTGCATCGCAGACAAGGAAAGCCCGTTTCAGCCGTTGGGAGAATGTGTCTGATGTATTTGAAACGCCCGATCCGTCAGCGTTACAGCATAAAAACATCCTGCTTGTTGATGATGTTGTAACCACCGGGGCGACACTGGAAGCGTGTGCCCAAAAACTGGCTGCCATTACCGGGGTGAGGGTATGGATCGCGACACTGGCCATTACGGTATAGTCTTTTGCTACAGCCTTCCGCCAACAACGGCAGTCAGCCTGAAATCCCTGACCGCTCCGGAGTCATTCAGTATTCTTGCGTGAATGACATACATTCCGATGGGAGCTTTTTCACCCGATCCAGTTGTTCCGTCCCACCCAATAACCCCTTCCGTTCCAAGCAGCAATGCACGTGCGAGGGTTTTGACCTTTCTGCCACGGCGATCGAACACACGAATGTGGGCAACGCAACCAGGTTTTTCTATTGTGTAGTAAATGCTGAGCACATCATCAATGCCGTCGCCATCGGGAAAAAAGATGCCTGGTTCTGCATACAGTGTTGCATTGATGTCCGATGGCCGGCTGACATACTGTGAATTAAGATATCCGGGCGTACCGTATCCTGCCGTGGCTGCTGCCGATTGCCAGCTCGACCGTTCATTTGCCGGCCGTCCCGGGTGAATTCTTTCAAGGGCCACGCCCCTCGCACTGGTAAGCAGTGACAGATGCATCTCTTCGGTGTAGGCGAGCATGTCAATTATGGTATGTCCCCTGGTGGCCAGGACAACCAGGCCATCTGCATTGGTCATCCGCGGCA
>PWKN01000228.1 GCA_003559735.1 Bacteroidales bacterium
CCAACAAACTGATCTTGTGTGCGTTCACACGAAAACAAAAACAATCCTGCTGCCACGAGCAGCTGGACCTGACAACGGATGATTGAGCGACAAGTATTTTTCATAATAACGGCTGTTTATTTACAAAGATCGCAATAAATTGCGAATGTAGGACATAAAGAACCTTCCCACCGCAAAATGCTGAAGGGGAAAGGATGAACCCAGACAGTCCCTTGACGGATAACATCCGGCTGACTCAATAAATGCGTTCGCAAAAAATAAAAAAGGAGGTGCATGTTATGTTGCACCCCCTTAATATGATCAGGTATGAACCATCCTATCTCACAGGTACTGTTTCATCCCGGGAAACTTCCTGCCACCCTTTTGAACCATGCGTTAACGTGGTTTCATGTGGTCCGGAACTGGCTCCGGTATAATACACTACATATGATAATTCAATGGTTTTTGTATCAGGGTCGAAAGTACCTTCTCCGTCCATATGGTAAACATCCGGAAAATCACTGTCACCAATATGCTGGTAATGAATGGTAACGACATCACCACAGCTGAACTCAAGCACTGCGGAGCCATCTCCTTCTACCCATGCTTCACCCCAGGCAAAATTTACAAACCCTGCCAGTCCGGTCATCCTCAGCTCATTGAGGTTTGCTGTCTTGCTGGCATGTAACACTTCATCATGGGCGCCGGCAGTACCGGTCCATTCGCCAACCAACGCATCCATGTCGTACGGACAGAAAGGCTCAAGGCTGATCTGCCGTGTTCCCGGATCGCTTGTGATTCCACCCATGGTGGTCTCTACCACAGATATGGTAGCCACATCTGCCTCATCCGACTGATCGAAGGTGATATAGGCGATGCTGCTGAACTGGTCGTCGAGGACAATAGTAGCGCCACGTCCACCCGCGGTGGTCACACTCCATTCAAAAGTGGAGCCGCCGCGATGGGGCACATGATACCTTGTGGGGAAATCAGTGAGCCCGTGGGCAGCAACAACACCAGGACCAGTGATATCCATCACTATAGGAATGATGGCATCATAATCATAGTCGTTGTCATCCTCGCAGGCACTAAAGAACACCAGCATACCCATCAATACACTTATAAGGATTGTGCTTTTACTCTTCATGACATTTATTTTTTGCATGTTATCAATTATTACTTAATTAAAAATGGTAGTAAGGCTTAATCCAATCACCACCATCAGAGGTATTTACACCATCCGCATTGTTATAACCACCAAAGGTATAAATTTCTATCTCAAGCGCTTCCAACTCAGAACCAGGCACAGGATAGTGCAATGGGGTTCCTTGCTGAAGCATATCCCGGCGGCGCATATCACCAAAGTGAAGCATCCAGCCATTGTTGGCAAGCTCAATTTCCCTTTCATAGAAAATGGCATCCAGTACAGTTGCCTGGTCAGCAGCCACATCGGGCAATTGACCACGCACCTTCCGCTCATTGCCGGGGTCGTTGAGGATGGCAGCAGCACCTGCCGCATCACCACCGCGCAACATGGCTTCAGCTTTCATAAGAAGGTTTTCATACACGCGCATTTCCCTTAGCGGACCAAGTGACTCGCCCATGTAGTAGCCTTCCTCATTTGTTGATGGTGGATAATCATAACGGCTATGCCTGTAATGGGAGTAGAACCAGCCACCCCTGTCGGGCGGGAAGTTGTTGCTGGCAAGGTACTGAAAGTCTGTCAGCAAACGTGCGTCGTCAGAATAGGCGATTCCCGGACTTTCATCCGGACCGTGTGGGTTGTTGAAGTTGTCATCATCAACACTCAGCGGCAATCCCAGGTTATTCGTAGGATACCGTGTCCAATGGGCCGGATCCATTAACTGGATCACACGGGTGTGGATACGTGCCCAGCCAGGGTTACGCAGGTACTTAATGCCAAGATCCCACCATGTTCCGCCTTCCCAGGACAGACCGTCACCAATAGGCGCAAAGTCGGCTGTGATGCCATTCTCTGCAAAATTCCTTACATCACTCCAGCCGTATGAAGACCACGATATATCGTTGTCGTTCTGAGCCTTGGTGCGCGATCCGATCGTAAGGAAACGGGCAGCATAAGAATGGGCCAGCTGTGAAATATACGAATTATTCATTGTCAGTCCGGGCATTGTAGCTGAGGGCCATGTAAAAGCAGGAGCAGCACCGGCAATCTGGGCTGCAGCCACCAGGTCTTCAATGGCCGCCTCAACAACCTCACTCCAGGGCTGAAACTCCAGCAACGACAGGTCACTGTCCTCAAGAGGGATCATCGCCTGGTCAAAAGCCATACCCAGCTGTCCGAGAGATATTCCGCGAATAAGATGTGCAGATGCTCTGATCATGTCATTGTCCCGTCCGCCCGGACCAACTTCCATGCCTTCAATGTTGATCAGGTACAACGCATCGTTCACCTGCGAAATGGTCGCATACAGGTTATAATATGGCGTTTCTGTCAGATCGGCATCACCATACGAGGGGTCGTTGTTCCAGGGTGTTCTTGGTTCCTGTCCGCTATCCAGCCAGGCAAAGTTACCCCAAGCGGCGGAAGAATGACTTGCTGCCACACTCGCTGACATCGTCACGGTGTAGGCCTTCTTGGCTGTCCACATAGAACGGAACGCCGACTGTACGGCGGTTCTGACGTCGTCGGGAGACTCAAGTACGGTAGCGATATCCGGCTGGTTCAGGTTCTCTACCTCAAGCTTCTCACATCCTGTGGTAAAACCAAGAGCCAGCACGACTGTAATCACTATGATATTATTTAAAAATCTTTTCATGATGATCATTTTTTAATTGGTTAAAAATTGAGCTCAAGGGAGAACGTAATGGTACGGAAGTTCGGATAGTTGAACATGTCGATGAAGAAGTTGGTCTGATCGGCAGTACCATAATCCACCTGCGCTACTTCCGGATCCCATCCTGAATAGTTGGTGAAAGTAAGCAGGTTACGTCCGATCACACCAAAACGGATGCTCTCCAGCAAAAGACTCGTGCTCAATACACCGAGCTGATCCCTCCTGAATGTATAATATAAGGAAGCTTCCCTTAGTTTCAGGTAGGTGCCATCTTCAACAAAGAAGCTGTTGGGCTCATTCACCCGGTAGAATGTGGTATAATAGTTGGCCACTTTCTTCTCGTTTTCGGGTTTTCCTGCCATGTCATAATCTCCATGGCGAAGGTCGCGGTACAACCACTGTTTTGTCTGGTTGTATACATCACCACCTTGTTTCCAGTGCCAGAGCATGTTGAAGTTAAACCCTCTGAAAGTGATGCTGTTGTTCCAGCTCAGGTTAAAGTCGGGGTTCATGTCGGCAATACGTACAAAAGCATCGCCACCATCTTCATCCCGCAAACGGATAGGCACTTCATTCACTGTACCTTCCGTTCCCTTGCGGATCACATAACCGTCAGCGTTGATAATATAGTCATCAACAGACCGACCGTCAGGCAGTTGCTGAGCCATTTGCTCGAGCGTTCTTACCCAGTCGCCGCCATACATGATACCATAAGGCTCGCCTTCGCGCACATAGAACGACTGCAATTGGTTGATCGAAGGTCCTGTACGGAAAGCAGGTGCATCCATACGGGTTACCTCCTGGGTGATCCTGTCGAAATGGAAACTCATCCTCCAGCGAAGATTCGGTGTGTTGACCGGTATGGCACCAAGCGACACTTCAAATGCCTTTGCCGATATGTCAGCCGCATTCTGCCACTGGAAAGAGAACCCACTGGCGGCAGGAAGGGGCACATTCAGGAATGCACCCTCGGTGAGGATGTCAGCATAGGTGATCTCCAGGTCAAACATATCCAGGAACTCAGCATTCAATCCAAACTCAAGCTCTTTGGTCTCACTCGGACGCAGGTCCTTGTTGCCAATGGTTGACTTGGAAAGAGATCCCTGTGAAACACTGTATGTTTCATACTGCCAGGCGAATCCCGGACGCTGGCCTGATGTACCATAAGAGGCCCTCAGACGTAGTTCACTCACACCCGGAATGTCAAACTCTTCAGCCAGACGGTATGCACCAGACACCCTGTAGTAAGGATTCCAGCGGGCATCTTCACCGAAAAGCGACGAACCGTCCATTCTGAACAAAGCAGAAATGATATAACGGTCCATATAGTCCATATCTACAATAGCCGAATAGTTCCTCGACCTTACAGTTGTACTGGAAGAAGAGATGATCTTACTGTCGCCTGTGATCGCATTCAGTGTGCGGACACCGCCAACGACAAGGTTTGTAGCATTGATAGAGAAGAAATCTGTCTGGAAATCTTCATACATGTATTGCAACCTGCTGCGAACACTAAGCTCACCAAAGTCGCGGTCCATGTTGGCGGTCAGACTGAATGTCTGGCTAACGCCCTCGCTGCTGCTCTTATAGATACGTCCGTCTGTGATCTGTTGTCCGGTATTGAACCCTTTCGGACGGAACGTATTGTTGAAGTTATTGTACCGCTCATAGCTGTAAGCACCGTTAAACACAAGCCAGTCAGTCGCATAGAAGTTCGACTGGATGCTCTGCAGGATGTTCCTCCTGTTCAGGTCACGATCCTGGTAGTACAATGCGTGCAACGGGTTATCGTTATCGTCCTGCCAGTGGTTCGGCAGCGCAAAGTACTTTGGCAGGGGCTCACCCTCGGGTGCATCCATCGTTAGGTCTGTGTCGGGGTCAAAGAACAGCATGTTAAAAAATGCGGATCCCTGTCCACCACCCCAGCCGGTCAGGAAACGTCCTTCTGCCATGTCGATCGAGGTTTGTGCGATCAACGTAGAAGAAGAGAAGCTCAGTCTGTCACCAAACCAGTGGTCTGCATTCAACCTGAAATTGCGGCGTTCCGAACCGTCGGTACCCCATACAATTCCGGAGTTGTTTGAGTTCTCAAAAGAGGTAAAGATCCTTGTCCTGCCGGCATTGTGGGCCACGGAGATGTAGTTGGTATAGAACTCTCCGTCCTGGAACACCTTGTCCTGGTGATCAAAGTACCTGGCAAACGGCTGATCAGCATACCCTTCAAAGGTAACAAACCGGTTGCCTTCAATGCGGTCATCCTTACCACCGGCATAACCATCCGGGAAGGTTACCCCCGCATACTTGGTAAATAAATTGTAATTCTGCCAGTCGTCGGCAAGCTGATAGGGATGGCTCTGCGCGATCGGTACCTTGTTTGGCAGGGTAGACATCCCATACTCATTCCTGATACGGATGGCCGTAGTCCCTTCAGCCGCCACGCTGCCTCTTTTTGTGCTGATCACAACCACACCGGAGCCGGCACGGGAACCATACAGTGCAGACGCAGCAGCTCCCTTTACAACTTCCATGCTCTCGATGTCATCAACGTTAATATCGGCAAGATCACCTTCCATCATCACACCATCGATGATGATCAACGGTGACTGGTCGCCAAGGATGCTGGTCGACCCTCTCAGGCGAATGCCTGCAGCCTGACCGGGGTTACCACTTGCCTGAACAATGGTGGCACCGGAAACCTTGCCCTGCAGCGCCGATGACGCTGAAGTGGCGGGGACAGCCTCAAGGAGCTCTCCACTTACCTGGTTTACGGTAATACTCAGTTTGTTACGAGGTGTGGCCCCCGCTACACCTGCCGTGATCACAATCTCTTCAAGTAAGGCCACCTCAGACTCCATCTCCACGTTGATGATAGCCCTTCCATCAACAGGGACCTCCTGTCTGACCATACCAATGAAAGTGAACACCAGCGTTGCATCCGAAGCAACAGTGAGCTCATAACGACCATTCGCGTCTGTCACTGTACCCATTGTTGTTCCCAACACAGCCACCGTTACACCAGGGAGGGTTGAACCATCCGCAGCGCTCGTAACTGTCCCGGAAACACTGATCTGTTGTCCAAACAGGGAACCGCCCATAAAAAACAGTATCCCCATCAGAATCAGAATTCGCTTCATGTTTGATTGGTTTTTAGTGAATAAATAAATTGTTTGGTATTTGAAACCAGTGTGTGGTTTCAGACTGTAAATATACAAGAAAATCATGATGGGCAAACATCATTTAAGGTTTTTTTTTCTGCAAGAGCCATTTTTATTAATTTTACCGTGCTGTTCTTTGATCAGCGGTTGCGATTCAGGCCGTTTAAAATCATAATGTTATGTTAAAATAACAAAAAAACACCGCAACCCTTTAAATAGTTGCCAACAAAACGAAGAGCTGATGTTGAAAAATCATTTCCGGAGATCACGATATGGAGACATTATTATTATCCTGCTTGTGTTGCTGTATTCATGCGATTTCGATGTGAACGATGAAGAACCTGATTCAGAGCTTGATCTGAAACACAACCTGAGGACCACCCAGATGTTTATCGTGCATTGGCAGGCTACCGAGTTTGGCATGTATCAAAACATCTGGATGCAGCAGCTTGCCGGTGTCAGACCCGGCAGCGTAATGCAAAAAACAGACCGCTATGAACTTGAGCCTGTATATTTTGATGACATGTGGAGCTTCTATTTCCGTTCCTGCCTGCTCGGCATCGAAACCCTCCTCGACCAGGCAGGAAGAATGAATGCACCGGCCTACAAAGGGATTGCCAATGTGCTGAAAGCCTATAGCATGCTGATGGTTACCGATGCCTGGGGAGATATCCCGTGGCAACAGGCACATTATTATTTTGGGGCATCCGGACTGCCTGCTTATGATGACCAGGAAATGGTCATGAACGCCCTGCTGAGCACGCTGGATAGTGCCATTGTTCAACTAAACCGCGGACAGCAGCAAAGTGCGTTCATACCTGATCAAAACCATGACAAGATCTATGGTGGCGATATGGACCGGTGGATCAGAGCTGCCGGGGTTGTACGCCTGCGGATCATGCTCCGGCTGGCCAACAAAACAAACGTCTACCAGGCATTGCTTGAAGCGATAAACCAGGAAAGCCTGTTTGTTGATAATGCCGATGACATGCTCTATCCCTTCGATGGATCCAAACCGGAAACCACCAACCCGTTCTATTATTACGACAATCAGGTGCAAAGCAGCCGGGTCGGAGCGTTTATTGTTGAACTGTTGCAGGAAACCGGTGACCCGCGCCTGCCACGCTACATCAAAAAAAATGTACAAAACCAGTATGTTGGGGCAAGAGCCGGACAATCAGACTACCTTGCCTCCTATGCAGGTCCCTCCGTGGCCAGCGCAGACGCACCCGTTGTCATGCTCTCCTTTGCCGAGCAAAAATTTATTGAAGCAGAGGTTTATTTGCGTACAAACCAACAAGGCCTGGCCGACAAAGCTTTTGCAAACGCCGTAAGGGCATCTCTGGAATACCACCAGGCAACCAATCATGAATGGGAAAACGAACACGCTGAAACAGACAACGTGACCCTCGAACAGATCATCACAGCAAAATATACCGCACTTTTCCTGCAACCTGAAACCTGGGCAGACTTCAGACGAACAGGATACCCTGAATTCAACCCCTTCACCGGCGAAAAAATACCGCGAAAATTCCTGTATCCTCAGTCAGAACTAAGCGGGAACCAGGAAAATGTGCCGCCCAGGGGCACGATCTTTGACAGGATCTGGTGGGACCAGCACATACAATAATATATTGTGCCCGCAATAAGAACACCTGCAAGTGCCAGATAAAGCAGGTCCTTGCTGATGAAAACAAAAAACAACTGCCTGTGCAATACGAAAAAATCATACTGGGTATCGATCCAGGAACCAACAACATGGGACTTGGAGTCATTGGCATTGACCGGCAGCACATCCGGGTGATCACCATGGATGTATTAAAGCTTGGCAAGTTGAAAAGCCAGCCACTGAAACTCAAAAAGATCTTTGATACGGTTTTACGGAATATCGATGCCTTCCATCCGGATGAGCTGGCCATTGAGCATCCATTTTATGGAAAAAATGTGCAATCGATGCTCAAGCTGGGACGGGCACAGGGTGTCGCCATTGCCGCTGCGCTCTACCGTGATGTTCCGGTATTTGAATACTCACCACGAAAGATAAAACAATCAATCACCGGGAAAGGCGGAGCATCGAAGGAGCAGGTAGCCGGCATGCTTTACCGGATACTGAACATAGAAGGGACACCAGCAGACACCGACAGCACCGATGCCCTGGCTGTGGCTCTTTGCCATCACTACCAGAAGGATAAACCTACGGGCGACAATAAGAACTACTCCGGCTGGAAGGCATTCATCAGCGACAACCCCAACCGCCTGGCCCGCTGACCAGGGTTTCACGGGTGTTTAATCACCGGTGGAGACCAGGCAACATAAGAAATGTTTGGCATGCAGGCAGGAAGACAAGGTAGGCTGTTCTCCACCAAACAGGATGGATCATTTTGACCCTACCCGGATACTGCCTCTGCAATTCGCTGAGCAGTCAGCGTAAACTCCTCACCGCTCATCTTTAGCTTTGGCTTGCTGAAATCAATGTCGTATATGCCCTGAATGGGAACCAGGTGTATATGGGCATGCGGCACCTCAAGTCCGATCACTGCAACACCTACCCGTTCGCAGACCATCGTTTTGTCTATCGCCGACGCCACCTTTTTTGCGAACATCCATAATCCACTGTATGTTGCATCATCGAGGTCAAATAAATTATCCACTTCCTTTTTTGGGATTACCAGGGTGTGCCCCTTTGCCAGCGGATTGATATCAAGAAATGCAAGGAAGTCATCATCTTCCGCTACTTTGTATGATGGTATTTCACCCTGTACAATTTTCGAAAATATACTCGCCATAATGATTGTCTGTTTGTTTCATTGACCGCACCAATATCTGTTAACGTGAGATTTCAACCACCTGAAAAGTCATCAATCCGGCAGGGACCTGTATGTCAACCTTTTCTCCCTTCTCCTTGCCCAGAAGTCCCCTGGCAATGGGCGAATTGACAGAAATTTTTTTGTTTTTTATATCTGCTTCGTTTTCCGGAACCAGGGTATATTCCATCACTGCATTGTTTTTCAGATTCTTCAGCTTTACCTTCGACAAGATCGACACACGGCTGCTATCCAGCTGGCTCTCGTCAATTACCCGTGCATTGCTCAGGGTCTCTTCCAGCTTGGCTATGCGCAACTCAAGCATCCCTTGCTCATTCTTGGCTGCGTCATATTCTGCATTCTCCGTTAAATCGCCCTTCTCCCGGGCTTCAGCGATCATCTGGGAAATGGCAGGCCTTTCCACTGATTTAAGCCGTTCCAGCTCATTTTTCAGCTTTTCAAGTCCCTCTTTTGTAAAATACTTAACCTGGTTCATATTCAAACTGAGATTAACAAATGCCAGGCATCCGGCAGCTCCATTGCATTTTTGCAATAAACCGGACGTCAGGATTTTGTATTGGTTTGTTTAAAAAAATTACTGCCCCTGGATCCATAAAGTATCGCAGGACTTGCCTGAACCTTTCCGGCTAACAAACAAGCCCTTCCATATTTTTTATGAAAACAGGGGGCTTACAGAAAAAACACCTGATTCCGGGAATTCCCAAAACCAGGCCACAATAAGTTCCTTTAATTGTTTATGTAGCAAAGATAAACAATTATTTTATTGAATGCAAAAAATTATTGATATTTCCGGTACAATATTTCGGAAAATATCACTGCAGTACGCAAGTCAAAAGCCTCTATCCCTTCTCCCAACTCAGCGTCAATGGTCTCCTCTTCCATGGCCAGCCGCAGGGCCTCTTCCTTTTTATGCGACTCTATCAGGTCATCAATGGTCTGGATATTCCCCTCCGCTGCAAACTCATACTCTTCAGATACTCCAGCCTTTTCCTTATATTCATCTGATGGCTTGTCGGCCACTTCCTCTGCTGTTTTCTCAACATAATCCCTCTTGTCAGAACGCCCCCGGTCCCACCGGTCATCCCGTTCATATTTTTCCCGGCGCATTGTCCTGTCTGCCGTCTTATATACAGGCTCCTGCTCAGGTTTGGGAGCTTCCTTCTTTTTCTTGCCACCACCAAAGAATTCTTCCAGCATCTCCTCCATGCTGGCTTCTTCAGTACCAGCGGGAGCAGACTCCTTTGCGGGCTGCTGAGGTTTGCCAGCAGGCTGCTGCTTTTTGGGCCTGCGCTTTAAAAAACTCACAAGCAACCATATAACGATTAATATTATATATATAAACTCTTCCATACCTATAACAGATTATTTCACTTTCCAATACAAATATACATGAACTTTTTTTACTTGATATAAAACAAAGACAATTTATAAAAATACGCTTGAAACAATTTGATTAAACCGGTAAGCGTGCACTCGCCACCTCAACCTTTAACACACAGCAAAGAAAGTCTGGTGGTGGCTCGGTTCATGTGAAAGCGTAAGGGGTTCCTCCTGTACACCAGCACTCCACCCCTTCTCCCAAAAACCTCGTCCGTTAAACCCCTGCAC
Organism: Bacteroidales bacterium; assembly: GCA_003559735.1. GTDB lineage: Bacteria > Bacteroidota > Bacteroidia > Bacteroidales > UBA7960 > PUPG01. The sequence goes on from PWKN01000228.1 coordinate 10,384, forward strand.
CCCCTTTCCTACGGCCTTCTTCGGCATACCAACTGCCCCTCATCTTATGGGCTTCTCCGGTGAACCCCTGTACCCCCTTTCCTACGACCTTCTCCGGTAAACCCCTGCAACTACTCTCCTACGGCCTCGTCCGGTGAGCCAAAAAACAAGCGCAGGTGGCGATAAGAAAAATTGCTGTCCGAAGCACCGACCGAAGGGAGGTGCAAGTTTAGATTTTTCCGCCACCAAGTGTAGTTTTTTGAGCGAAGCGGACGAAGCCTTGATCTTTTTTACTTACTTTTTTGTATCAAGACAAAAAAGTAATAGAAAGAAAGCCTTAATCATTTTTGCTTACTTTTTTGTATCAAGACAAAAAAGTAAATTAAAAGTTCATGTATATTTGCAAAAACCCCGCTGACCGGCAGCGACCATAACCAGGTATTCCGAATGAGAAAAAAAGCATCCCTTCTTCTTGTTTTCACTGGTCTGCTATCATTAATCGCAGTACAATCGTGTGATAAAGACAAAGAGCACCCGGTACCCTATGTCATGGTAGACCACCATTTCAACATCATTCATTACGACCTGGCCGCCCCGGGTTTTTCGCACCAGTTTTCCCGGTCCGAGGCAGGAGGATATCGCGGGATCATAGTGTACAGACTGTCGACTGATGAATTCAGGGCTTACGACCGTGCCTGTCCGTGCGACCCCCACAATTGCACCGTCAGCATCAAGGAAGGCGATATGTTGCGGGCCACCGATCCCTGCTGCGGATCAACGTTCATACTTATCGACGGATCGGTTGAAACAGGCGATGCGCCGGCACCGCTAAAAGAATACCGCGCCATATTCAATGCCGGAACCAACAGATTGCACATCACCAACTGATTAGTCAGCAAGGCTTCCGGTATCCTGGCAGGTGCCAGTCCAATTGCACAATCATCATATTAATAACGGTAATAGTCGGGCTTGAAGGGTCCCCCTTTTTTTACCCCGATATAGGCTGCCTGCTCTTCAGTAAGCTCAGTAAGCCGAACACCGATTTTTTCAAGGTGCAGGCGGGCAACCTCCTCGTCGAGGTGTTTGGGCAGGGTATAGACACCGAGTGCATAATCTTTTTGCCACAAGTCAATCTGGGCCAGCACCTGGTTGGTAAAACTGTTGCTCATTACAAATGACGCATGACCTGTCGCACATCCCAGGTTCACCAGCCGTCCCTCGGCAAGGAGAAAAATCTCGTGTCCGCCCGGAAAGATATATTTATCAACCTGTGGCTTGATGTTTACCTTTCTGATTCCTTCCCAGGCCTCAAGTTGTTCAACCTGTATCTCGTTATCGAAATGACCAATGTTGCATACAATCGCCTGATCTTTCATCTTCGCCATATGATCGGCCGTGATCACATCCTTGTTGCCTGTAGCGGTAACAAAAATGTTGCCTTCGTCCAGGGCATCTTCCAGGGTTTTAACCTCAAACCCCTCCATTGCCGCCTGCAAGGCGCATATGGGGTCGATCTCGGTAACAATGACACGGGCTCCATAACTGCGCATAGACTGGGCACATCCCTTGCCAACATCTCCGTAACCGGCAATCACAACCACCTTGCCTGCGATCATCACATCGGTGGCGCGCTTAATGCCATCGGCCAATGACTCCCTGCATCCATAAAGGTTGTCGAACTTAGACTTGGTGACAGAATCATTTACATTTACAGCAGGCACCAGCAACTCCCCCTTGTCCATCATCTGGTACAGGCGATGCACACCGGTTGTGGTTTCTTCCGATATCCCTTTGAGCTCTTCTGCCATGCGATGCCATTTCCCCGGATCTTTTGCATGAATTGACTGTATAAGATCCTGGATGATCGCTTCTTCCTTATTGGCGGGTGCTTTACTCAACA
>PWKN01000016.1 GCA_003559735.1 Bacteroidales bacterium
GTAATTTCGCTTGAAAAAATTATATGTACATTTGTTTGTATCCTGTTTCAACAGACTCATAATTCATGTATATATATTTATGGAGCGGCAATTGGTTTATCTTGACAATGCGGCAAGCACACCCGTTGATGAAGCTGTACAGGAGGCTATGTCGGCATGTCAGCGGCATATCTTCGGCAATCCTTCTTCAGTGCACGAACATGGCCGCAGGGCCCGTGTAGAAGTAGAACAGGCCAGGCGCACCGTGGCGCAATGCTTTAATGTGGCACCCTCTGAGATATTTTTTACCAGCGGGGGCACCGAAGCCAACAATGCGATCTTATGGGGACTTGCCCGTGACCTGGGATACAGGCATTTTATCACCAGCCGGCTGGAGCACCCCGCGGTGCTGAACCCCCTCACTGCCATGCAGCAACATTTGTCTGTCGATGTCAGCTATGTGGATATTGATCAAAAAGGACATGTCGACACAGCACACCTGGAGCGTTTGCTGGCAACATATCCAAAAGCGGTGGTCAGCCTGATGCATGCCAACAATGAGATTGGCAATTTATTGCCGGTAAAGGAGGTGGCAAAGCTTTGCAGAAAATACCAGGCGGTGTTCCATTCTGATACCGTGCAGACTGCCGGGAAACTGAAAACAGACATTCGACGGTCAGGGATCGATTGTGCTGCGGCATCCGCACATAAATTTCATGGTCCCAAAGGTGTGGGTTGTATGGTGGTGCTCAGGGAACAGTTTTTCAAACCTTTTATAAGGGGAGGCACACAGGAACGGAGCATGCGGGCTGGTACCGAGAATGTTTGCGGCATCACCGGAATGGCCAGGGCATTGGAAGTGGCACATCAACGTATGACACAGGACCAGGAGCACATTGCATCATTGAAAAAAGCATGCATTCAGCTGCTGCGTGCACATATCCCGGGTGTAACCTTCAATGGCGATGCTGAAGGGAGCTCACTGCATACCATTCTGAACCTGACTCTGCCTGCCGGGGTTGACGCTGAAATGTTGCTGCCGGGTTTGGATATTGAAGGAATATGTGTCTCATCAGGAAGTGCTTGCGGATCGGGAAGCAGTAAGGGGTCGCAGGTACTTGAGGCACTGGGCGTTGATCCCGGGCTGCCCTCTGTGCGGCTCTCCTTCAGTAAATACAACACATTAAAGGAGGTAGATCGGCTGGTCGCCGTACTCCGGAAAATTTGCCTGAAATAACGCGGGTCTGAAGAGAAAGCGTCCGCATAAAAAAAATTCCTGTATATTTGAATGCCAGAATTCTCCACTGACCAAAAACACAATCTCATGGCTGCAAAAAAATCAGGGTTAAAAAAGTCTGGATACAACAGGAAGAAAAAAGGGATCAAATACAGGAAGCTTGGGTTTAAGCTGACCACCGGGCAGAAGAAAGCACTGGATCATTACTGCAAAACAAACAATATCACGCCCATACGGTTTATAAAATCGCTGGTCAATGACCACGTGTCGAGGTATCGGGAACAATCTCCACGACAATCGTATGTTACAAAAAACCAGCTAACCCTTTTTGACCAGGATTGAATGGTTGTTTTGCCGGTCATTTTCCGAAATCGACAACCGTTATGCCAGCGCCCCCCCTGTCGGGATGTTCATCCCGAAAACGCCTTACATGTGGTATTTCTTTTAAAAAACTGCGAATTGCCGGACGCAACACACCGTCTCCCTTACCGTGCAGTATCCTGATCTGGGGGACCCCCAGCAGGTAGGCATCGTCAATATGTGTTTGCACTTTTTGAAGGGCTTCGTCAACACGGTCGCTGCGCAGGTCGATATCAGGCCGGAACGCTGCAGCCCTGGCATGGATATCGAACGGCACTGATGATGAAGAAGAACGTGTACCAGTTGTCCGGATGCTTTTTTTTCTTGTTTTTTCCAGCTCGTCAACAGCAATCCGAAGCTGTATGCTTCCAAAAAGCACCAGCGCAACACTGCCTGTTATCTGTGCAACCTCTCCAGGGGTCTCCTGTCCTTTAACCCTTACAATGTCTCCTGTCTTTACCGGGGTTGGATCAATATCATCATCAGGCTGCTTCAGTTTCCTTTTCTTCTTCCTTGCTTTTTTTTCTCCTGGATCAGCCTGTGGCATCTGATCCAGCTGTTCATTCATACTTGTCGAGAATTCAGATAGTTTTTTGCGCGCCTCCCTGGTCTTTTCCCTGCCCGCCTGTGCCTCCCTGATCTCCCTGATGGTGTTTTCGATCATCTTGTTGGCGCCTGAGAGGATCTCTTTTGCTTCCTTCCGGGCTTCCATAAGAATTTCATTTTTTCGATTGTGCAGCTCATCGCGAAGCTGTTCATACTTGTCGATCAGCTCTGACAGGAAATCACCGGTACGCCGCAGTTCTATATCTTTGGTTTCCAGTTCGGATTTCTTTACCTCAAGATCCTGAAGCTGCACATCAAAGTCAAGATCCTGGTCGCCTGCCAATGCTCCGGCTTTGGCAATAATGGGATCAGGCAGACCGATCGACCGGGCAATCTCAAAGGCAAAGCTGCTGCCCGGATTGCCGGTCTTCAACTTAAACAGGGGTTTCATCCGTTTGCTGTCGAAAAGCATGGAACCGTTGAGCATGCCCGGATATTTGCCCGCCATCAGCTTCAAATTGGCATAATGTGTGGTGACCACGCCCATGGCCTTTTTTTCGTGCAGCTGTTCCAGTATTGCCTCTGCGATCGCCCCCCCGATTCGGGGTTCAGTGCCGGCGCCAAATTCGTCAATAAGGAACAATGTACGCTGATGGGCCTGCTCCAGCAGGGTCTTCATGTTAAGTAAGTGAGAACTGTAAGTACTCAGGTCATTTTCAAGCGATTGTTCATCCCCGATATCGATAAACAGGTGGTGAAAGATACCCGCCCCCGAATAACTGTCCACCGGAACCAGCAACCCACACTGCAGCATGTATTGGATCAGTCCGCAAGTCTTCAGGCAAACAGATTTCCCTCCGGCATTCGGACCGGAGATGATCAGGATGCGGTTTTTGTCATTCAGCTCCAGGGTCATCGGGACCACCTGTTTCTGCTGTTTTTTGTACGAGAGGTACAGCAGCGGGTGCCTTGCATTTACCCATGCCAGCCTCGGTTCGTCAGAAATGTGTGGCATGGATGCATCCATCTCCAGCGCAAGTCTGGCTTTGGCACGGGTGGCATCCACGTGTCCCAGCATCTCGTATCCTTTCTCCAGGTCATCAAGCATGGGGCGCAACACATCTGCAAAAGCCTTCAGCAACCTGATGACTTCCTGGCGCTCTTCGCCCTCCAGCTCCCTGATGCGGTTATTCAGTTCGAATACCTCTTCAGGCTCCAGATAAGCCGTTTGGCCGGTTGCAGAATAGTCATGAACAAAACCACGCAGTCTGCGTTTGTTTGCCACTCCCAGGGGGATCACCTGGCGTCCGTTCCTTAAGGTTAGCTCCGTATCCTGTGCTATCCAGCCCTCCGCTTTTGCCTCATTAAGAATGCTGTTGATGCGATGAAGCGCTTTTTTTTCAAGCTGCTGCTTTTCATCACGTATGCTTTTCAGCTCCGGAGATGCGCTGCTCCTCACCAGACCATTTTCGTCAACCAGGGAATCGATCTGCCGGGGGAGGCCAGGATCGATCTCAACACCATCAATGAGACGTGCCAGGTAAGGGTATTCAGGATCGCCGTCATCGCCTTTTCGTGAAAGAAAGCCAGTCACCCCGGTCATGGTTTCTACTGACAGTTTCAGATCCAGCAGTATGTCGGCAGTGGCATAGGTGCCGGCCGGACGCAGGTGGGTCAGTACTTCTGTCAGGTCATAATAGTGCGATCCGGGGAATTGCTTGCCAGACAGGATAATCTGACGAAACTCCTCAGCCTGGCTCACCAGGCAAACAATCCGGTCTTTGCAGGTTTCAAAACGTATCCGGTCAACCTGTTTTTGTCCCAGGCTACTGTAGCAAAGGTCGAGAAGCATTTCACGAATGCGGTCGAAATCCGCCTTTTCAGGAAAGCTTGCAGAATACCTGTCGTTCATAGTTATTGGATCATTGGTGCTGCAAAATTAATAAAGCCTGTTCAAATAAAAGCGGTCAGGTGGGCATATGCCTTATAAAGTGAAACATGTAAAAGGTATTATACGTACATTAATGTACCGGCATTTATTGTCTTTAACGCATAAAAAGCAAACAAAAGACTCTATCTTATTGTTGATCATAAATTCCGGACAGAGAATAAAACACCATGGGTGTCATAAAATATATCGCCATAACAAACCTGGTATTGGTTTTTCTTGCCTTGCTGCCTGCTCATCTGGCAGCAGAACATCACCATGTTGGCCTGGACCATGCTTTTTTTCAGCGGTTGACGGCCGAAGACGGATTGTCGCAGGGTACGGTACATGATATCATACAAGACAATGAAGGCTTTATCTGGTTTGCCACCAACGATGGACTGAACCGCTATGATGGTTACCAGTTTGTTGTTTTCCGCCACAAGCCCGGAAATGAAAAGACCATCAGCTCCAACATTGTCAAATCCCTTTTGCCGGGACCCGAAGGAAAGCTATGGGTGGGGACTGTCCGCGGACTCAATTCGCTGAATCCTGAGAATGGACGCGTCAAACGGTGGAACCATACCTCGCCACTTGCTAATGCAGATGTGGTGTCCATGTCATTTGACCGTGATTCTGTGCTGTGGATCGCTTCCGGTAACAACGGACTGATCTCTCTCGATCCCGCAACCGGAGAATCCACCAATTATACCCACAAGCCAGGGAAACAGCGATCACTGCTTTCTGATAATGTCCGAATGGTATTTGCAGATTCAACCAACAGGATCTGGATATCAACCATCCTGGGTGGATTGCAGTTTTTGGATCGCGAAACAGGCTTGTTTGAATCCATTGGCGAAAACATCAGCGTAAATCCTGATTTAGACAATCCCAGCGTGGAGAAAATGATAGAAAGTGAGCCAGGCAAAATATGGTTCATTAGTCTGGGGGGCGGACTCGCATGTATTGATACTGAGACCATGACGTTGGAGAAGCACCCGGGGGCTGCTTCTCCTGTTCGAAATCCGTACTCCTTTGTTGATTTCAGGATGAAAGATGATGGCGTCTTCTGGATAGCCAACATCTTTGGTTCCGGATTGCTCAGATATGATATCAGTACGGGCGATGCAACGGTTTTTCCTGTCGGGCAGGGGAGGACACAGTTATTGATGCATAGTTTCCTTTCTGTATTTATTGACAGGGATGGCAATTTGTGGGCTGGTTCCAACGGGAGGGGCGTCAATATGCTTCCCGCAGAAAAAAGACCTTTCATATCCATTTCCGACTCAGGGGAGGCCGATATCCCCATTCCTTTTTTAAGCATACGTGGCATTCTTGCCGCGGAAGATGGCAGGCATGTGCTTGTATCGGGCTATTACGGTTTTGTAAGAGTGGATCTGCTTAACCAGAAAGCTGAAATACTGCCGGATGATGGCCTGATAATCTATGCGCTATTGCGGGATGTCAATGACAGCGATGTAGTGTGGTTGGGAACCGAAGGTGGTGGTCCTGGCCGGTTATGTTTAAAAGGCGGCATCATAACCAGGATAAATGCCGTTAAGACCATCAGCGAACACAAGGATGAGGAAGATGCAATAGCTGGTTTGTTGGCATACAGGTTGTTACAGACAGAAGACGGACTGTTGTACGTCGGCACCGATATTGGCCTGAACATCTATGATCCGGCTGAGCAAACATTCAGGTTTTACAGCCATGATCCGGATGATGCCAGCAGTCTTCCAGGCGGACATATTATAAGCCTTTACAAGGATAAAAGCGGGACAATTTGGGTTGGTTCAACGGCTGGTGGACTGGCACGATATGACCCTGCAGAAGGCAATTTTACCCGTTTTTCTGCTGGAGATAAAAAGCAGGGCTCTATGCTGACAAACAGGGTGCATGCCTTTTTGGAGGACAGTCATGGCGATTTCTGGATCGGTACGGATATGGGTCTGCACCGAATGAACAGAGATGAAGGTACTTTTGAGGCATTCCTCGAGTCAGATGGCTTGCCGAATAATGTGGTTTATGGCATCCTCGAAGACCAACAGGGCAACCTCTGGCTGAGCACCAACTTTGGCCTCTCAGCATATGATCAGCAGACAAACAGTTTTCGTAACTTTTCAAAACTGGATGGATTGCCCGGTAATGAGTTCAATACCGGTGCATATCATCAAAAAGATCCATCACGGCTGTTTTTTGGGGGTGTTGACGGACTGGTTGCATTTGATCCCTCCATGATAACACCCAGCAGGTGGAAACCCCGTCCGGTGATCACCCGGATCAGTTATTACGGTCAGGATAAAACATACAGAAGCGATTTTTCAAACCAAAAAACCATTGACTGGGATACGGACATACAAATGCTGACCATTGACTACGCATCATTGAACTTTGCCGGGCGGGACAAATCCGATTATGCCTATCAGATAGATGGAATCACGGAACATTTGATAGAGGTTGGTGATCAGCGGCAGATTACGTTAACACGGCCAACACCCGGCACATACAATTTCAGCATCTATGCGACCAATAGTGAGGGTGTGTGGGGAACAGAACCGCTTTTTTTCCAAATGGTTGTGAAACCAACTTTCTATGAGACCCTTTTCTTCAGGGTATTGATGGCAGTGGTTATTCTGGTTGTGGTGATCTCTGTCTTTATCATCCGTCTTCGGTACATCAGCCGGCAAAAAAGGAGACTTTCAAAGCTTGTCAAACGACAAACCATTGCACTCCAAACATCAAACAAAGCCCTCAAGGAATCAAACAAGACAAAAGATATGTTCTTTTCCATTATTGCACATGATTTGAAAAACCCGTTCAACGCATTGCTGGGTTTCTCGTCAATGTTGCGGGAAGACTGGGATACACTGCCTGAAAGCAAGAAGAAGCAATATGTGCAAACCATACATGATACATCAGAGAGAACCTATCAATTGCTGCTGAACCTGCTCGACTGGTCATTGCTGCAGAAAGAGACCAACACAATGAAACCAGGCCGGCATAATCCGGAAGAGCTCATTAAAAGGGCAACGCCATATTTATCGGCACAGTGTGAAATGAAGCAGATCTCACTGAACATAGAGGTGCCTGATGAGGATTTGTATGTTTGGGCTGATGCCGATATGGTAACCACGGTTATACGCAACCTTGTCTCAAATGCAATAAAATACAGTCATAATGGGGGTGAGGTTTCAATCAGTATTTCGCAGTCAAAAGACGACATGGTGAAAATCAGTGTTCGCGACCAGGGAGTGGGGATACCCCCGGATGTACTGCCAGTCATTTTTGATCAGAAGAGTATCAGGAGCACGCCAGGCACAAAAAACGAGCAGGGTACCGGTCTGGGCCTTATGCTTTGTGCTGAATTTGTCAGGAGAAACGGCGGACAGATATGGGCTGAAAGCGATGAAGGGAACGGGTCGGTCTTTGGTTTTACTTTGCCCGCCGTTCAGTGAACCATCTAACCTGTAAAAAACAAAATGCCTGTAAATCAAAACGATTACAGGCATTTTTTGTAGCGGGGACGGGAGTTGAACCCGTGACCTTCGGGTTATGAATCCGACGCTCTAACCACCTGAGCTACCCCGCCGCATAAGGTGGTGCAAAATTATAAAACTATTTGTAATTGCAAGGCCATTTCTTTTGTTTTTTTATTCACCACCCCGGAGCAGGTAATGTCCGCCTCCCCCCTCCATCAATGACATTGAACGGCTCACCTGTTCCTGCGGCGGCGAATGCCCTGCATCTGTGTCATAAGCAATCCGCCGATGACGATGAACATTCCCATGATCCGTCCCGGGTCAATCGCTTCCTTCAGGAATACGAACGAAGTTACGGCGGTCACCACGGGAATCAGGTTTGCAAAAATGGCTGTTCGTGCGATCCCGATTGCGCGCACACCCGATGTGTAAAACATAAAGGCCAGAGTTGATCCGAAAACGGCAAGGGCTGCCAGCGACGCGATCACTTCCAATGATGGCCGGATATTGAAAAAATCTTTAAGGTCGGTCAGCAGAAACACCGGCAAGAAAAACAATGTCCCCAGAAAATTCTGCACCAGGATGATGGTAAAGGAAGAATACCTTGCTGCAAGCTTCTTAAGAAATATTACGTTAACAAGGGCAGAAAAGACAGCAAAAAACAACCAAAATAGTCCGACGGGCGAAGCGGTGAGCCGGAACCCGGCATCCATTACCATCACCAGCACGCCCATGAATGAAACAATGAACCCGGCAATATTGATCAATGTTACCTTTTCCCTGAAAGCAACATAACCCAGGATTGGCGAAAATACAGGTATGGTGGCAATAATTACGGCAGCTACCGTTGGTGATACGTGGTATACCCCAAAGTTTTCTCCGATGAAGTAGAAAAAAGGAGAAAACAGTGACAACAGCACAAAGGCTTTGTAGTCTTCGCGGTTAACCCGCTCGCCAAGCTTCCTGAACCTGAAAATGATTGCCATCAGGGCAGACGACAATGCGAGCCTGATCAGCATTACCGTGATGGGCTGATATGCAGTGAAAGCAATTTTCGTCCAGACGTATGACAAGCCCCAGAAAAGTACTGCCAGGCTTACCAATGCATATATGTACAGTTTGCTGTGTCGAAGTACGTTCATATTGATCCCCCGTTGCAAAAATAGTCTGTTCATCTGATCATTTTTTGTTTTTTTTTGCGCTGACATAATCCAGCCTGTTATCGGGTAGAACAAGGGCATATGATCATGATCCGTTCTTTCTTGTTCCATAAACTTGTGGTTTGCTTCTGTTTTACTTGAAAAATCCATCACAATGCCATAATGATTGCTGAACATATATATGATTTTTCGGTTTGCAGGGTGGTTGCAATATTTTTTGTATATTGCGGAATGGATGATTAACAGACATCGTCATGAGCGTTCTTAGAAAATTTACCCTCGAATACGGGTTTGCCACAACCCCAAAACTGTTGTATACAGCGATCAGCACACCTGAGGGTTTATCGCGGTGGTTTGCCGATATGGTAGTGACAGAGGATGATGTGTTTTGCTTCAAGTGGGAAGGATCAGAACAAAAAGCACGACTGATTGACTGCAAGGAGAATGAATTTGTTCATTTTCAGTGGATTGATGAGTTTGGCCAGGATGATGACACGCCATTCATTGAGATGCGTATTCACAATGAACCGGTATCTTCAGAGCTGGCATTGATCATTACTGATTATGCGGAGGACTCAGATCTTGATTTTAACAAGCGTTTATGGGACAGCCAGGTGAGAAAACTTCAGCGGTTGTTCAATGCATGAGCGCGAAACGTTTTTTCAGGGCTGTGGCAGAATGAACCAGTCTTTTATCTTTACTGAATAATCACCCGGAGCGTTTTTGTGCAGATATTCGTTCTTTCGCGGCAAGTATGTGTATGCTTGTTCCCACAGTTTGTAGTTTTTCTGTATCTCCTTCAATGCGTGCACGATGAAGTGCATTTCATCGTTTGTCATTGTTGGATGGATGGATATTCTGACCCATCCCGGCTTATCAGACAGGTCGCCGGTGTTGATCTTGCTGGTAATCTGTTTTGACAGGTCATAATCGACATTGAGCAGATAATGCCCATATGTTCCCGCACAGGCACATCCCCCCCGTGCCTGTATGCCAAACCTGTCGCTGAGCAGCTTAACCACCAGGTTGTAGTGGATGTTGCTGTAATAGAATGATACGATCCCCAGCCGTTGTTCAACATTATCAGCCATAATCTGCACATCAGGGATGCTCCGTATTCCAGGCAGCAATATGTCCAGCAACTCCTCTTCCCTTCGCCGTATGTTGTCAGTGCCCATCTGGTTTTTCAGGTCTATGCACAAAGCGGTACGGATTGCCTGCATAAACCCTGGTGTTCCACCATCTTCGCGGGCTTCAATGTCATCAATGTATTTATACTCACCCCATGGATTTGTCCAGTCAACCGTTCCGCCACCCGGGTTGTCAGGGATTTTGCTGTTGTAAAATGAAGAATCAAAGATCAGCACCCCCGGACCACCTGGTCCACCTAAAAACTTATGTGGCGAAAACAACACAGCATCCAGCTTTTTCAACGGGTCTTCCGGATGCATATCTATGTCTGCATAAGGTGCCGATGCTGCATAATCTGCAATGCATACGCCACCGTGTTCGTGCATGATCCGGGCCAGTTCATGGATGGGGGTTTCAATGCCGGTTACATTGCTGCACGCAGTAAATGATCCGATCTTTAACTTGCGGCTGCTGAATTTCTCCAGTTCCCTGCGCAGCTCACTGGTGTTGACCAGCATATCAGGGCCAGGCATCAGCTGAACCACGTCTGCGATGGTCTCATACCATGATGTGTGGTTGCTGTGGTGCTCCATATGGGAAATAAATACCACAGGCCGTTCTCCGTCCTTCAAACATGGCCTTTGTGCCAGCTCACCACAAACGCGGAGTCCCAGCATTCGCTGAAACTTGTTGACAACCGTGGTCATTCCGGTTCCTGCCGTGATGATCACATCATCTTTGCTGGCGTTCACGTGTGCCTTGATCAGACGGTGGGCTTGCTGATAGGCAATGGTCATCAAGGTACCCGTTTCGCTTGCCTCGGTGTGTGTGTTGGCAACAAACGGACCAAAACGTTCTGTAATCACCCGCTCAATTGGCCTGTACAACCGTCCGCTTGCAATCCAGTCGGCGTAAACGATCCGTTGTGTTCCATACGGACTCTCATATGTCTGGTCTATCCCGATGATCTCCCGCCTGAAGGGCTCAAAATATTTTTCCAGGGAAGTCATAAAGAACTATTTGCGCAAATATACATGTTTTTTTTCATGCCAAATGATGGTGGGTTTTTATGTCGTGTCAGCCGGATGAGCAACGCAATGCTGGAAGAAATGCTTCGAAACTCAAAGCAAATCCGTACTTTTGAGGCCAGGGTAAACAATGCAATTGTTCATTTGTTTAAAATAGTACCTGTATCACAGATGCACATCAATCAGTTGGAGCGAGGCGAGGAAACCCGCAGGGATAGCATTCTTTTTCAAGGCTTTCGCAACGAAGTTTTCAATTTGTCAATAATGCACTGCATATACAGGTGTTGTTTGGAATAGTTTTTGCGCAATTTAGGTGATGAGCTGCAGTCACATATAAAACCAACGTGTTATGTACATACAACGTATCAAAGGTTTCATAACAAGCTTGCTTGTGCTTATTGTGATACTGATTATGGTCCCTTCAGAGGGATTTGGCCAGTATTTTGGTCGTAATAAGCCAAGCTATCAACGCTTCGACTTCAAAATGCATCAGACTCCGCACTTCGATATATATCATTATTTTGAAGATGATTCTGTTGTGCAGGCAGTAGCCAACATGTATGAGAAGTGGTATCTACGGCATCAGAAAATTTTTCTTGACACCTTTGATACCAGGAATCCCATACTGGTGTATGCCAATCATCCTGATTTTCAGCAAACGACTGCCATTGGTGGCATGATCGGTATTGGTACGCTCGGTGTTACTGAGGCGCTTAAGAACAGAGTTGTCTCACCAATCCTGGAAACCAATGCACAGACAGACCATGTGATCGGGCACGAGCTGGTGCACGTTTTTCAATTTCGGGCAATGTTCATTGATGATTCCCTCTCACTGAATTCCATCAGGAACCTCCCGCTCTGGCTTGTGGAGGGAATGGCTGAATATTTTTCAGTTGGCAGTGTGGATGCCCATACGTCAATGATTATGCGTGATGCCATTCACCAGGACAAGTTTCCGACACTTCGCGACATGTCGCGTGGTTATGAATACAATCCGTATCGGTACGGACATGCATTTGTGGCCTTTTTTGGGCGTACCTGGGGTGATTCCCTTATTGCACCTTTGTTTTCAGAAACGGCAAAGTTTGGCTATGAACGGGCCATTGAAAGGGTGGTGGGTCTCGGTCAGCGAACCATATCCAATTTATGGAAAACGGCTACTGAAACCCATTATTCTGCGTTTCTGAACGACACAACCATGCATTTCCCGACCGGCAGTAAAATATTATCGCCCGATAATTCCGGCTCACTCAACATCAGCCCATCCATTAGTCCGGACGGAACAAAGGTGGCATTCTTTTCAGAGCGCGATTTGTTGTCAATCGATCTGTTTCTGGCTGATGCAAAGACAGGCGATATCTTACGAAAACTGGCCAGTGCCACACGTTCGGGCGATATTGACGGGTACAATTTTTTTGAGTCAATGGGTACCTGGTCGCCTGACGGGAAAAAGTTTATCCACGTAGCGGTAAAGCAGGGCAGGAACCAGATCGTCATCGTAGATGTCGACCGTCCGCGGCGCACCCGCGAAATCAGTGTCCCGGGCGTGCCATCACTCAATAATCCGGCATGGTCGCCGGATGGCAAATACCTCGTGTTCAACGGACTGGTTGATGGGCGATCGGACCTCTTCCGTTTTGACCTGCAGACAAAAGAAGTTACCCGTCTTACAAACGACAGATATTCATACATCCACGCCTCCTTTTCGCCCGATGGGAGATACCTGGCATTTTCAACCGACCGGCCGCAAACAGCACAAAAGGGTGATAAGCTGAACCTGCATATGAACCTGGCGATCATGGACCTTGAAGATCCTGACCGTCCCATAAAAGTGCTGGATGTGTTTCCCGGTGCCGAAAACATCAATCCGGTGTACACTCCGGAGCAGGATGCCATCTACTTTCTGACCAACAGGGACGGATTTCGTAACCTGTACCTGGTTGAACCGGAACAGGGTGATGTGTACCGTCTGACCAATTATTATACCGGTATCAGCGGCATCACCCATATGACACCCGCCATCAGTGTTGCCCGCGAAACAGGCGAAGTGGTCTACAGTCATTACCAGGAAGGTGCCTACTCTGTTTATCGTGCCCATCCCGACGAATTTGAACGATTGAAAGCAGACCCCATGGAGCTGGATATGCGCGCTGCTACCCTTCCTCCGCTTGATCCGCCCCTGCCCACCATCGTCGATGCCAGTCTGCAGGTGGAGCCGATGGAACCCATTCTGCCAGAAGATGCATTTGAAGAGAAGCCGTATGACGGACGATTTGGACTGACATTTGTTGGCAGCTCTGGTGTCGGTGTGGCAACAAACCGTTTCGGGACAGGAGTGGCAGGGGGCGTGAGCCTTATGTTCAGTGATATTCTCGGCGACAACCAATTGTTCACCACACTGGCAGTCAATGGAGAGATATATGATTTTGGTGCCATGGTGGGGTATCTCAATCAAAAGCACCGGATCAACTGGGGGGGGACAATCTCACATATTCCCTATCCGTTCAGCATGCTCCGTTTTACACAGGATACGTTGATGACAGATGAGGGACCGGTAAGGGTAGACAACCTGCAGTTGCTTACACAGCGTACCTTTGAAGACCAGATCAGTGCCTTTGCCTTTTATCCCATTTCTACCACACGCCGCATAGAGGCCGGTGCCAGTCTGTCATTTTACTATTTCCGCATTGATGCGATCAATAATTACTACTACCAGGGGTTCAGGGTGGGAGAAGAGCGTGAGCGACTGAGTGCACCCGACGGATTTAACCTGCAGCGCGTGAACATTGCCTATGTCGGCGACAATTCATACTTCGGAATGGCATCGCCAATGGCCGGACACCGTTACAGGCTGAGTGGCGAACGGATGTTTGGTGAGGTAAACATGTATAACGTAACGGCCGACTATCGTCGGTACATCAGGGCACACCCGTTTACCTTCGCCATGCGCGGAATTCACTATGGCCGGTATGGCGACGATGCCGATACGGGACGACTTTTCTATCCGCTCTATCTCGGCTATCCGGGCTTTGTGAGGGGATATGATTATTCTACCCTGCGGCAGATCGAGTCTACATTTGATGGTGGCTTCGGTTTTGAACAATTGCTGGGGAGCAAGGTGTTGCTTGGCGGACTGGAAGTGCGGGTGCCGTTTACCGGACCTGAACAGCTGGCTCTGATATCGAGTGGTTTCTTCTTTACCGAACTTGCGTTGTTTCTTGACGCTGGCGTGGCGTGGACAGGTGATACCAGGATAACCCTCGACAGATCAAAAGGGCTGCAACCAGGATACCGTTACCCGGTATTCAGCACGGGGGCTTCCCTTCGTTTCAACCTCTTTGGAGCCCTGATACTCGAACCATACCTTGCATTTCCCTTCCATACGCGTGGTATCCAGGAAGGTGTATGGGGACTGAACTTCCTGCCGGGATGGTAATGTTCTAAAAGCGCAATCGCACCTGCACCTTTAGCTCTGTGCGTGTATTGCCCTCAATAAGGTCAAGTCCGCTGCCAACAGAATCCCTGTTCGCATACCAGGTTTGTGCCAGGCGCGCATACAGGTCAACCTGCCGGTGTACCCTGTATCTGGCAAGGAGGTATGTGCGCGACCCTTTATCAGAATAGAAGGGGAAAGAAAATGCATACAACACATCGTGTTCATAGGCATATATCCTTGAATCAAAACCACAGGTGCCGAACAGGGCATAACGGATGGTGAGGGCGATCGGACTGCCAGGATTGCGGTAGAGGATGTCGGTATAGAGCAGGTATCCTTTCTGTTTCGTTTCTCCGTGATGATACCGCATCACTTCAAGCCTGTTTCGCATCGATAGCGATGGGGTGAATGGAAAACCAACATGCAGCCTGTATTGTGTCCTGTTGGCTTGCAGGGTGTGCCGTATCATTGCCGGTTCGTTTGTATTCAGGGGTTTGGATTTGCGGCGATAACGGGCGATAAGTTCCACATTGCGTGCCGGACGGTAGTGGATGTTCAACAGGTAGTCGCTGCCCTGTCCGGGCATGTGGACCCGGTACTTCATCCAGGGAAAACGGAAGTGATCGGCAAAAAAACTGAGCCTTAACCGTGGTGATGGCCGAATGGCCAACCCCACATAAAGACCTTCCTCATTCTGCACCCTGGTGTTCTCCCCAAAGGCGGCCGATAATGGTGCCTGGTAGGCTTTATCGTAACGGCGGTGTGCCATGGACAGGGAAACCATCGGATGCAGTCCGACCATCAGTCCGTTGAGAAAAGCCATACGTCCGTTTCCGCTCAAGGCTGTTTCCCCGAAAAAGCTGACATTCCGTGCAAGGTAATTGTAGTCGATGCTGACGCAGGCGGACTGGTTGCTGCTGAAGTCAAACTGATTGTAAAATGAAAGATTGCGCCGGAAGTCTGCTTCAAGTTTCATTTTGCATACAGTCAGGCCAATTGCGGCCTGCGCTCCCTGATATGTAACATTCCCTCCAATGATCGTTTCTCTCACCGCATTTTTCCCTTCCAGTTCGCCCGGAGTACGATGAAGTCCGGATTGCCGCAGGCTGCTGATCACCGGGACCCCGTCCTGGGTTTCGTCAGACTGTGCGATGGTGGCATCGCGCCGCTTGCCCGAATAGAATGTGGTGATCTCAAATTGTCCCACCGCGACGGTGGCACCCAGTCCGCGCATAAAATTATTTTCGTCGACAGCCGTGTATTGCCGCAGTCCCTGCCCGTTTTTTTTTATCCCAATGGCCTCACTGCTTTTACCGAATGTCAGCCCCGTCCACAAACACAGTCCCTGACCGAACTGCACCTGGAAGTCGCCTGCCGAGAATGCCTTTAACCTGCCAAGGTCACGCAGGTGAAGGTGGGCAGAATAAAAATCAAAGCCCTTGGGTTGTGACCCGCGGAAAAACTCTTCACCCGGGTCTTTTTCCGCGGTAAATCCAAGGCTGATATTCCGGTAATACGTATACCTGTAGCGGGTGTATAGTCTGTACGGACTTCCCGCATAACGGGTGTCCGGTTTCTCCTCATCGTCCCCTGGTCCGGCAGGGGAGAAGCCTTTTTGCTCTTCCAGCAACCGTTGGTAGCGCATAAAAAACACATTTTCCCCGTCACTGAACAGGTTTTCCAGGCGAAAATGGCGGGTGTCGTCCCTCGTGTCAACCGTCACAAAGGGCAGAACCGACCGGATGGTCTGCAGGTCAAAGGCCTCTATTGTTTGCAGTTCGTATATGCTGACCAGCCGTCCGTGATCCCCTATGTGTTGAAGCAGGTTATGGATCTGGATCTCGTTGAGCATGAATAATTGTCTGAGGTCTGCCCTGGTTGCACTGTTCAGGTTCACAGGGTGTGCATGCAGCCACTCCAGCTGTTCCGACAGTGACGCATGATCCGTTTCCATTCCATCAGTCTCCTCCAGCAGGCTCTCAATATGATGCAGCAGCAATTCCTCGCTGTCGTCCTGCGCAACAGACTGAAAGACGATCCCGGATAGCAGCAATGCCAGCAAGATGCTTGTGTTGTTCCATCCCATTGTGCTGGTCCCATTTCTGGTGGAATAAGTGAAATATGATGTGCCGATGGTCATATTGTCTGCTGTATTGGGAGTCCTGTAAACCAGCGGTATCGTTTCAGGTGCCTGAAACACCAGTCTGAATGATTTGTGCGTGTCATTCAGTTCAGATGCAAGGCATCGGGAACCGCCGCAGGATTTGCATATCTTTGTTTTCCTCAGAAATGGAGCAGCTTAATGTCTGCGCCTGTTAAAATGGTACACAACACCCGCCTGGGGAGAATACCCCAGTATGTAATGGTATGATGTTGCAATATCGATTTGCCATTGACCGGTACGGAGTCCGAACCCAAACGTATTTTGTACCGGGTTGGTGCTGATGCCTGCACGGACAAACATCTCCCCACGGAAATTGTATTCCAGTCCTGCCCTGGCTGTCAGGTCGTGATGGATCTCTTTTTCTGCTTCAACGCAGAGCAGCAGGTAATCAGAAAAGGTGTATGCCAGTCCGGTGCGTATAATTGTGGGGATCCTTTCTGCCCTGTTCAGGTACCCGTATCTCACTATGACTGTCCGCATAGGATTAAACAGGTGCACCCCGATATGGAGATCTGGGATCACTTCACAGATCAGTCCCATTTCTGCGACCAGAGTTCCCTTTTTTGCATATCCGTCACCCAGGGCAACATATAGGTGGTTCAGTTTGATGCCGGCCGACAGTTTATCACCAAACTGCCGTGCATAGGATAATCCGGCGGTTCTCTCGTGGTAAAGGTGGTTGCCAAAGTGGGTGAGGGCGAATCCAAAGGTGCCTGTGGATGCAGGGATAAGGCAGGCAATTGCTGCCATCGACATCTCCGCTGCCATGAACCGGTTTTCGGTATGAAGTGCGACCGCCGGCTGCTCCAGTTTTGCGGTGCCGGCCTGGTTATTCGTGATGGCCCACAGGTCGAATAGTGCAGCCGAGGCATTTGCCATTCCCGCTGTCCGCGCCCCGGCTGTCACGCTGCCTGCCTGCGCATCCGGCAAACAGGCCGGGGACAGAAAAAAAATAATGAGCAGATGGGAGTGGCGCACGAACAACATAAGCCGCTGTTTTTTTGCGCCAAAATAAAAATAATAAAGAAGAAATAAGAGTAATTAAATAAATAAAAAAGCAACCGGTCTTAAAAAACCACCAGATGGCATATGTGGTATTTTATGCTGGTCACCCCACCCTGAAGCGAAACTGAGCATTTTTCAGTTCTTCATTGGCTTTCACCACTTTTGTTTTCAGGTCTTTTTTGAATTGGACGAGCCGTTCGTGGATAGTGCTGTCTGATTGTGCCAGAATTTGCGTGGCGAGGATGGCAGCATTTCTTGCACCGTCAAGTGCCACAGTGGCAACGGGTATACCTGATGGCATCTGCAGGATCGACAGGATGCTGTCCCAACCATCGATGGATAATGATGAGCGGACCGGGACACCGATCACCGGAAGAGTTGTTCCTGCCGCCACCACACCGGGCAGGTGTGCTGCTCCGCCGGCGCCTGCAATGATCACCCTTATTCCCCGGTCACGGGCACTTTCAGAGAATTCCATCACGCGCTCCGGAGTACGGTGCGCCGACAATGCATTGATCTCAAATGGGATCTCCATCTCATCGAAGAATTTTGCAGCCTGTTCCATAACGGGCATATCTGTCGTGCTGCCCATAATAATGCTTACCAAAGGTTTCATTTTTCTTATTTGTTTAGCGTTAACAATAGAGCCCACCGGTTCCTGTTAATTTCCGGTCATTATCTGCCTGTACTCCATATGAGTAAACCCCGGTGTTGCATTGCTGTCTTTTTTGCCTGCATCCTGAAATCCCCTTCATTAGATCCGGTGACGTGCAGGGATTCATTAGGGCACGGGGCCAGACTATGACTGGTGTCGGAATTGCAACAAAAATAACTGATTTTTTTTTATCCTTGAGGTTGGACATAATTTATTATTTTAGCATATCCAAACAAAATCATTCAGGTTATGAAATACTTATTACGCAAATCACGCTTGTTTTTGTTGTTTTCCGTATTTGGATGTGCGGCGTTGTTGGTCGCAATGGTGCTTTCACACTGTACCGCTCCCGAACAGCCAGTCAGGCTGACCAGTCTGCAGGAAGAGGCCTTGTCATTTACAAGCCCGCTGCCCGCTGATGCGTTCGAGGAGGGGATGCCCCGGTCTGAGGCACTCATTGACCTCGGACGGATGTTGTTTTATGAACCGAGGTTATCGAAAAGCGGACTGATCAGTTGCAACAGCTGTCACAATATGTCCACTTTCGGTGTCGACCAGTTGCCTGTTTCTGTCGGACATCAATGGCAGAAAGGTGTGCGGAATGCCCCTACGGTACTCAATGCAGCATTGCACGCCACCCAGTTTTGGGATGGCCGCGAGCCCGATGTTGAATCACAAGCCCTGATGCCGATCCTCGATCCGGTAGAGATGGCTTCCAGCAGAGAGCACGTGATCGGTGTGCTGGCATCGATACCCGGATATGTTGAACGGTTTGCCGCTGCTTTTCCCGGTGAGGAAGAACCACTCACCTATGAGCATGTGGGTGTGGCCATAGGCGCATTCGAGCGCATCCTGCTTACACCTTCCCGTTTTGATGATTACCTGAAGGGCGATGATGCAGCCCTTACCGAAGAAGAAAAGCAAGGGTTGCGCGTGTTCATTGATGTGGGTTGCCATTCCTGTCACGCTGGTGCAGCCATGGGGGGCAATGCGTTTTCAGTGTTCGAGACACCTGCCGAAAGGGAGTCGGGCAAAAGCGATCCGGGACGTTTCGACATTACCGGCAATCCAATGCACAAACATTCGTTCAAGGTGCCGTCGTTGCTGAATATTGCCGAAACATTTCCCTATCTGCACGATGGCAGTGTGTGGTCGCTCAGCGAGACTGTTGATATAGTGGCAAGGGATATGTTGGCACGTGATCTTACCAATGAAGAGAATGCGCTCATTGTCACTTTTCTCAAGGCACTTACCGGCGAAATTCCGGCATATGCCCTTAAGCTGCCCGTGTTGCCATCTTCAACCCCCGACACCCCTTTGCCTCAGTTTGACTGATGTGCCGGTAAAAAAGCAGGGCTTTGGCAGACAATGAACCATACGCACAAAAGCCACAAATGCCGACTTCAATGCTTCTTTTGAGTAATGCCGGTTAATGATAGATGGTATGCAATACGGTTTCGCCTACGGCTTTTAACGTATACGGGTCGATCACATCCATATTGTCGGCGGTGGTATGCCATTCGGGAAAGAACCCGTGCGGGGTGGTGTTATCCTGGTGAATGATATTGATGGTAGGTATGTTGCGTATCTTGTTGATATAGTAATGGTCGTCGGTGATGAAACTGCCATCCTGGTTTTGGAACAGTTGACCATATCCCAGCTTCCTGGCATTTTCCCATACCTTTCTTACGATATCGGGAGCATACAGCATTGAATATCCTTCTCTTTTGAATGTTGCCCCACCGGCTCCCACCATGTCGAGCAGTATGCCGTAATGTGCATTATAATCGGGACGATGCGGGTTTCTTGCCCAGTACTGGGATCCAAGTGCCCAGTTGTCTCCGTCGGGCAGGTCGGAGAAACGGTGGTTGCCATAATCTTCAGCATCAAATAAGATGATGTCAATCCCTCTCCCCGGCGTATTTTTGCTGAGCAGACGGGCCACTTCCAGCAGCACGCCAACGCCGCTGGCACCATCATTGGCTCCGTCAATGGGGGTATAATGCTTTTCCGGATCCGGATCATAATCGGCATACGGACGGCTGTCCCAATGGGCACACAAAAGGATCCGGCGCCGTAATTCAGGCTGGAACACACCGATGATGTTCCGTATGTTCAGGATGGTGCCATTATAAGCCCTTACCCTTGTTTCCTGGACATACACCGTATCGGCAAAGCGCTCCATGGTTTCTGTCAGCCATATCGCTGCCTCCTGGTGGGCATTGCTGTTCGGCACACGCGGACCAAATGCCACCTGCCTGTCAACAAAATAATAGGCTGAGTCGGCATTGAACACCGGCACCTCAATGGCAGGTGCGGCGACCTGGTTGTCTGCCTCCTCCCCGCTATTATCGCGTGTTGTACTGTTGCATCCCGTCATCCCAAAAGAGCCGGCCAGGATTGCCAGTACCAGGAAGAGTGTCCCGGCCAGGAGCCTGTTGTTCAAAAAACTCCTCAGGATATCGGGGTGCTCCCCGAACACCTTCTTAAACAAGAGGTCGTTTTTAGGATCTAAATACTTCATCGTGAATGTTTATACAAAAATAAACAATTTTCTCTATCTTCATCCGGCTCAACTCCCTTTCATCTGGTCAAACTGGCCGTATCAATAAAAAAATTATACTTAGTGTCTGTCTCTAATGTCCGGTTTCTGCGTTATGCTTGTTTTGAAAACAGGTTTTTACAAGAGTAAACTCCTTGGTTTTCAAAACTGCGCAAGCCTTGACCCCGAACATTATGGTTCAGGCACCTGATTTTGTGGACAGGTACTGCTTAGGGCCAGTATAAGGGGCGTTGAGAATGCAGGTTAGAAGAACAGCAATACGGCTACGCCAAAATAAATAAGCAACCCGGTAATATCGACAAGGGTGGTGATGGCCGGACTGGCGGCAACAGCGGGGTCACCTCCCAGGCGCTTGACGATCAGGGGCAGGGCAGCGCCGATCATTGTGGCGGTGATCACCTGTAAACTAAGGGCAAGCGCTATGCCGAATGCCAGGAAATAAAGGCTATATTGTTCGGGAATAGCCATTCCCCACGACAGAAAAAGGATTTTGCCGAAAGCGATTATGCCGAGTACCACGGATAACATCAGCGCGATGCGTGCTTCTTTGAACAGGATCATGAACCAGTCCCTCAGACTGATCTGACCCAGTGCAATGGCCCGGATCACCACGGTAGCAGCCTGGGAGCCCACATTACCACCTGAGTCGGCCACCATAGGCATGTACAGTGCCAGGATGATGAGGGCTGACATGGCTTCTTCAAAACGATGGATGATCATGCCCGATATTACCCCGATGATCGCCAGGGACGCCACCCAGGTGATGCGCTTGCGAAAGTGCAGGAGCACCCCCGTCTCCGGATAATCCAGTCCGTCGTCATCAGGCAGGATCCCCATGAACTTCTCCATATCTTCGGTCTGCTCAGCCTGGATCACTTCAATGGCATCATCGTGCCTTACAATGCCGGCAAGCTGACCATATTTGTTGATCACCGGAATGGCCACCAGGTCGTATTTTTCGATCCGGGCCGCTACCGTTTCCCTGTCCTCATCCACCTCTGCCCTGGCAAAATCCTTATACACAATGTCCCAGATTGATGCATCAGGGTCGGCCATGATCAGGTCTTTCAGGGTGGTGAATCCGTGCAGTTTCATATCGTTATCGACCACATACACATAATAGATCATCTTCCTCGACGGGGCATCCCTGCGCACTTTTTCAATTGCCTGGGAAGCGGTCATGTCGCCCATGATCGTAGCAAAATCGGTACTCATAATACCCCCGGCGGTTTCAGGTTCATATGAACTCAGCCTGATAACGTTTTCGCGGGTTTTTTTATCGAGATACGGCAGCAGCTTGAGCTGGTCCTCCCTGTCGAGTTCCTGGTAAAGGTCTGCACGCAGGTCAGATGCCATATAGAGGAATATGCTGGCAAAGTTTTTCGGCCCCAGCTTTTTATAGAGCTCTTCCTGCAATTCAAGGTCAAAGTCAGAAACTATGATCCCTTGTTCTTCCGAAGAAAAAAAGCCAAGCACTTCTATCAGGTCAGGCAGATCAAGATCCCTGAGTACCTCCACGATATCGACAACGGGCATTTTCTTAAGAATGGCAACCAGTGCCTCCCATTCCTTCGACGCTACCAGTCCCTCGATGACCATGTTTTTCTGAGTGGTTTCTGCTGTAAGCATGGCTCCCTCCTTTCTGTTGGTGATGGTATATGCCCGGTGAAAACCGTATGCGGGGTAAGGCTACAAAAAAACCCTTCCGGAGAATTTTTTGGAAGGGGGCTTTGTAACATACCGGGGATGTGCTGTCACATAGACGTATCCCCGTTGTTCTGCCCCTTGTTGAGTTTTAGCTCTGGATGACTTATCCCCCTCAGGGGAAGCTACCTTGGGCAATGCCTTAATCCGACAATGCCTGTTCTACCCATTGGCGTCTGTAGACATTTTTGGGCAGCAGCCTGTGTTCACCCAGTAGCCTCACCTAACAGGCAATACCACTGTCTGGTTAACAATGCTGATCTTTTCAGACCACAAAGATAAACAATTTTTGACAGGAAACGATGAAAAAGCATACCTTTTCCAAACAGCCAAATATCATTGACTGGTGCAGGTAAGTACCAGTCAAAATGTGTACCTTTGCCGCGAAAAAACCAGGATACGATGATCGAAAAGAAAATTGCCATTGCAGTAGCAGAAACAGTTGCGGAGGTATGCGGACAAACTGTTGACCATCGCGACATCATTTTGCAGAAAACCAGGAAGGATGTGGAAGGTGACCTTACATTGGTTGTATTCCCGTTTGTAAAGGCATTCAGGCAATCGCCCGAACAGGTTGCCGGCATACTGGGTAAGGCATTGCTGGAGAAAGTGGACGATGTGGAGCACTACACTGTGGTGAAAGGCTTTCTCAACCTGATACTTGCAGACCGTTACTGGTCCGGATTTCTTTACAATGCAGTCGACCAGTCGGCCGTCGAAAAAGAGACCACCCAGCATCAGGATCGTGATTCAGGTCATCGTCAGGAACGTGATCCCGCCCAGCATCAGGAAACTGGTCCGGGAAAACATCAGGATCATGACCCCGCCCGGCATCCGGTCATCGTTGAGTACAGCAGTCCGAATACGAACAAGCCGTTGCATCTCGGACACGTACGCAATAACCTGTTGGGCTATTCCGTGGCCTGTTTGCTTGAAGCTGCGGGTAAGAAGGTGATCAGGGCAAACCTTGTCAACGACAGGGGCATACACATCTGCAAATCGATGCTTGCCTGGCTCAAATATGGCAAGGGGGTGACACCTGAAACCAGTGGAAAGAAGGGAGACAAGCTGGTGGGCGACTTTTATGTAAAATTTGAAAGTGAACTGCGAAAGCAGGCAGGAGAGATAATGGAAGGGAAGGGCGTTTCAGAAGAGGAGGCCCGTAATGGGGCACCGTTGATGCAGGAAGCCCGGGATCTTCTGCGCCGCTGGGAACAACGCGATCCGGGGGTGGTGGAAGTATGGAAGAAGATGAATGGCTGGGTATACGAAGGGTTTGATGCCACCTACAAACGCATGGGTGTCCGTTTTGACAAAATGTATTACGAGTCCGACACCTACCTGACCGGCAGGGAGATCGTTCTTGAAGGATTGAGGGATGGGGCGTTGTATCAGAGAGAAGATGGCAGTGTATGGGCTGACCTGGGCAGGTATAAGATGGATGGGAAGCTGCTGCTGCGTGCAGATGGTACATCGGTATATATGACGCAGGACATAGGTACCGCGCAGCTTCGTTACGAAGAGTTTGCCCCGGGACAAATGATATATGTGGTGGGCAATGAGCAGGACCATCACTTTAAAGTGCTGAAACTCATTTTGCAACTGCTTGGAAAACCCTATGCAGACAACATCCACCATCTCAGTTACGGGATGGTGGAGCTGCCCGACGGCCGCATGAAGTCGCGCGAAGGCACGGTGGTGGATGCCGACGACCTGATGGATGAAATGGTAGCCACTGCCCGCAGAACCACTGAAGAGCTTGGGAAAACACACGATTTTTCAGAAGAGGATAAAGAAGCACTGTACCATACCATTGGCATGGGTGCGTTGAAATACTTCATCTTAAGGGTTGATCCAAGAAAGAACATGTTGTTCAACCCCGAAGAATCCATCGACATCAATGGCAATACCGGACCATTCATTCAATACAGTTATGCCCGTATCTGCTCGGTACTCCGCAAAGCAGGCGAACCTCGTCTGCAGGAGGCATTCCGGATGGATGAAAGCATCCGGATGAATAAAAAAGAAAAGCAGTTGCTGAAAACCCTGTATGATTATGATCAGGTGCTGGCAGAAGCCGCCAGCGAGATGAGTCCCGCAAAAATGGCAAACTATATGTATGAAGTAGCCAGGGAGTTCAACCAGTTCTACCACGATCACTCCATCCTGAATGAGCCCGACCGGTCCACCAGCAATTTCCGCCTTAGTTTGTCACAACTTACCGCGCACGTGATCAAAACCGGCATGGCCCTGCTCGGCATAGAGGTCCCAGTGCGCATGTAGGTTCCCGACCCGTCCGGTGCGCAATGCATTTCGGCATAGAGTTCCCTTTGCGCCCGTAGTATACTGATCAGGCTTGCACCCAATACATTTGTTTACAAAAAAATAATGCACCATAACGGCATACGGTCATTTATGGTAATTGGCTTTCTGTGTAGGTTCCTTTTGGGGTGGTTTTTTTTATTTAAATAACAAATGTTTATTATTTATATAAAAAAGACACAAATAAGACAATATTATATATATTTGCATGGACTAATAAGTAAATAAAACAAACAAAAAACAAATATCATCCTGGGTTAGTGTGGGTTATTGGCAGGGAAGGCTTTTAGGGGTTTCTGGCTTGCTACTGGCATGCGTTGCATGGGTTAGCGTCAATCCTGTATAGCAGATTCCTGTCCTGGATAAATAATCGCACGCATATTGCATTTACTCAACATAATTGATTTCAGGGCAATCAAACTTATCATTACCCTGATTATCACAGATCACTGGCGCACCTGAAAAGAGTGACATCATGGCGCGTTTGCTTGTGGTGAGCCTGCAGGTATTGTTTGTGCGAAAAGAACCTATATGGAAGAGCAAGTCTTGTTGGTTATTGAGTCTGGCGTAACGTTGCGAAAAGAGATCATATCAGTATCCCGCACCTGGCAGTGCAGGGTCATTGAAACGTGTTCATGCCTGCAAAAAACAGAGACCATCATCGAAAGGTGGAAGCCTTCAGTGATCATCGCGGACAACAAAATCAAAAATTTTGATATACGATTGTTGATTGAAAACATTAGAAAAGATCCCTGTTACTGTCCTTTTGTTATTGTGAATTCCGGCTCCCAGTGCAAGGATGTAATTGAAAACCTGTTAAATACTGATGCTGTTTATTTTGTTGATAAACAATCCATAAAAGCAGTCCTAACGGGGATTTTGGCAATCATACAGGGGCATCATGTAACAAAATGCGGGTTTCAACCGGTGCACAGGGATATTGCAGGCGAAATGATGCTCAGTAATGCCATGCTGGAGAGTGAAAAGCGTGAAAGGATGCATATAGCAAATGATTTACACGATCATATCGGACAGATGCTACTGGTGGTGAAACTTCGTTTGGAAAAATGCATGAAATCGATGAATGTACCCTCGGCAAATAATGATCTGCAGGAGGTGTATGACTTGTTGACAGCATCAATGAAAGAGCTTAGTGCTGTGAGCCGGCGGATGGTGGCAGGATTTAGTAAAAAGCAGCCATTCAGGGAAGCCCTGCGTGATCTGATTGACTCAATTTGTGGCAATAATACACTGAAGGTTAGGTTTATTGACGATCATGTCCCAGAAAAAATGAACATAGAAGCAAAGACCAACCTGTATCATATTATCCAGGAAGCATTGTCCAATACAGTGAAACATGCGCAAGCAATGGAGATACATATTTCTCTGTTAATACGCAATGAACAGCTCCGGCTTGTTATTTTTGATAACGGAATAGGTGTTGACCTGGAATGCATTTCAATAAAAACAGGTTTTCGGACCATGAAATACAGGGTAACCCTGTTGGATGGAGAGATCAGGTTTGACAGCAAACCAGGCAGGTACTTCAAGGTGGATATCCGTATCCCCGTCGATAGAGTGCTGGAATAACGAATATCGCAGGTGGTCTTCATTTCTGACCTGAACGGTAATAAATAAGTATAAATACGTATTAATTCCTCGCAGTATTACGGTTTTTCTTTATTGCAGAAAACGGCCAGAACCTCCATATTTGCCGTTGTAATTTCAATTTATATGTTATGGACAAAATCAGTTTGTTATTGGCAGATGACCACAGTCTTGTCCGCCATGGTATGCGTGAATTGTTATCGAATGAAAAGGTCATTGGCGATATCATTGAAGCAAAAAACGGTCATGAAGCAGTGATGATGTTCCGGAGCCACTTGCCTGATGTAGTTGTGATGGATTATGAGATGCCAAATTTTGATGGAATTTATGCAACCCGTCAAATAAAAGAGGAACAGCCCGAAACACCCGTTCTGCTTGTTTCTGCTCACTCATCGCTTGTACATATAATGGAAGGGATCCAGGCAGGAGTCAGCGGGTTCATTCCAAAGGCAGCTCCTGCCGAAGAACTGGTTAGTGCCATCATAGAACTTGCATCGGGGGGAACATGGTTTAAAGGGGAAGTTGCCGAGCTTATTGCTCCCGGGTTGATCAATGACTCCGTAAATGGTAATATCAGGGGTAAAACCCGTAACAAAGGTCTGAGTCAAAGAGAAAAAGAGGTTTTAAAGCTTTTTGCGGTTGGTAAGAATGCAGAGGAAATTGCAAATGAGCTGTCTATCAGCAAACGTACAGTTGACGTGCATAAATCAAATATTTTCCAGAAAATAAAAGTGAAGAATATAGCGGGCCTGGTCTGTTATGCCATAAAGAACAACATGGTTAAGTTTTGAAACAGAGATAACCAGACTGTCATGCATCATGGTTGGAAGTGGAAAAGGTTTGATGTGTCAAAATGGGTTATCGGCCTGGACCTCAGATAACTTAAAGCAATGTGTAAGTGCCTGGTTACCATCAAAAAAATGAATCACATGAAAATACTGCATAAACTATTCATCGGTTTGATGATTACGTTTCTTGTCATAGCTGCAGGACTTGTCCTTGCTGATAATCCGCCTCCGCCACCGGGAGGTGGAAATATTTTTGTGCTTCGCTTTTTTCTCCAGGGCTTTTATGCAGGAGATGAAACGATGCGAAAAGCACAATGGTTCGATGGAGAAGAACTCAGGGATCGTTTTGCGGCAGATTATGTTGAACAGTACATATTGCAACTGCACACACCTGGTCATTACGGGGAAACTGAAGGAGAAAACCGGTTTTATGCCATCACTGCCTTTGTGAATGAGGCTGGGTTCTCCGTGGTGAATTTACCCACGGAGGGTTCATACTATTTGGCCATCAAAACAAGGAATCACCTGGAAACGGTTACCGCAGTTCCGGTGAACCTGGCTTCCAATAGCAGCTATGACTTTACTACCTCTGCAGAACAGGGTTATGGTGCCAACCTGGTAAAGCTCGGAGCAGGGGCATTTGGGCTGTACGCAGGAGATGTCAATCAGGATGGCTATATAGATGGTTTGGATTTAACGCCCATAATACTTGAGCTTAGATCCCATACCAAGGGGTATGTTGCTGAAGATATTACAGGTGATGGATATTTGGATGGCCATGATCTGACACTTGTTGTTTTGAACTTACGGAAGGGAATTGAAAGATCCACTCCTGCATACAGTAAAAGCTGCAGATAATTGCCGTCGAAATCATAATCATTCAATATAGTCAGGCATCATAACCAAAACCGATGAAAAATGCATGCATTATGCCGGCAATCATCCTGGTATCAGTATTGCAGGGATTGACCCAAACATACAACTACCAGGTGAAAACCGATGGCTTCATCCAATTTGATGAAACCAGAATAGATTGGGATCTGCACATCAGGAAAGGAGTGGGGAGCAATGATTTTGCATTGTGGAAAATACAAATCAGGTGGGATTTTGACCCGCTGATAATGAACTTTGGGGCTTTTGCTGATGACGGATTTGCCATTGAGGCCGGAACTGAAATGACCCAAAACAGTAATTTCTTCAAAGATGTTGATTGTACTGTTATTAATAACCAGCAATTTCAA
Organism: Bacteroidales bacterium; assembly: GCA_003559735.1. GTDB lineage: Bacteria > Bacteroidota > Bacteroidia > Bacteroidales > UBA7960 > PUPG01. The sequence goes on from PWKN01000016.1 coordinate 28,337, forward strand.
TGGGCAGTTACCGGTCCGCCTGACAAAAATGAAAGAATGACCATCATCACCGATGAATGGATCCGTGTGGCTACCTTCACTGCCCGGCTGCAAAAAGATGGGGAGGCTCATCACTTTGCCAGCCTGGTTCCTGCATTTGCATTTCAGACGTCAGGTGCTCAAATTATCGTAGAACGGGCAAACACTACTGCAGAAACGTACAATGGATCTGGTGCCACTGTGGTTACCCGTGATGCCACTTTCCCTGGACCTGGTATAACCATTAGCGACCGTCAGTTGGCGGGATATTGGTTTACAGGTGAGGGTGACTGGTCAACCACCGGAAACTGGAATCAATCTTTAAAGAATGAGTTTCCCGGGTATGATCAACTGGTTCCAGGTGAAAATGCCAGTGTGGTGATCAATGGAAATGTGACCATTTACAATGGTGCCGTCACCCTCTCTGCCGCTGGTGAAGGCAGGGGAGGGCAACTGACCGTGATGTCAGGGCCAGTTTTGTCACCGCCAATGATGCCTGCCAACGATGTAGGAATGACCGAAGCCAGTGCAGCCAAAAACAAAATCCACAGATACCCTGAGAGAGCTGGTGGTATTGACAAAAACAATTTGGGCGCCTCCCTCACCATTGCCCCCGGTGCTGCATTAACCGTCGACAAACTCTTCAACGACCACGACGATGGAGCGGATGGAATTATGCTTCAGTCACCTGCAGGTCACGGTGCAGCCGGCTCGCTGATCCACAGCAATACCGGGGTGCCAGCTTCTGTGCAGCGCTACATTGCACGTCATTCGGGTGCAGATGTGGATGGTTGGCACCTGCTTTCTGCTCCGGTGAGTGGGCAGGATATCAAACCTGAGTTTTTCCCTTCCTCAACGGAAGGAGCCGGGTATCATGCTGTAGACTTTTACCGCTGGAACGAAGCCAACAGCACCTGGCTGAACATTAAGGATGCAGGAAATGCCTTTGCGCACACTCAATTTCAGGTGGGTCATGGCTACCTCATGGCCTATGGGGTGCCTGCTGCTAAGGACACATGGGGTGACCGGACACATACTTTCGCCGGTCCCGCGAATGTGGAAGCGCGTGAACTTTCCAATTTAAGTTTAGCCTCAGAAGGAACCTATGCCGGCTGGCATTTGCTGGGCAATCCATTTGCCAGTGCGCTAAAGTGGAATGATGCCAGCGGCTGGAATCTTAATAATGCCGGCAGCCCCCACGTGTGGGATGACACTGCGAATGATTACAAAGAGATTACCGGTGCTGACGTCATCCCGGCCATGAACGGGCTGATGATCAAAGTGACCGGTGCCACCAACGCAATCACATTGAATCCGGATAACCGGGTGCACAGCGGCCAGGCCTGGTATAAACAACAGGAGCGGGACGATCGCATCCGTCTGCTGGCGCGGGATCCTTCGATAAACAGTGCCAAGGGCAGTACGGTCATCTTCCGGGAAGATGCCCAAAAAGGAATGGATCGATACGACTCATATATGATATCCGGATTTGGGCCTGTTTTCTTCAGCCGGGTGGAACAGGCGCGACTGTCCGTAAACGCATTGCCAGAGTATTACGATGGCCTGACGATTCCTTTCGGTTTCGACCGCAACCCGGTTTCACAGGGTACGGAATTCTCCATCGAACTGGAATCGAAACTAAGGGAACTTGATGATAAGGGCTATGAACTTTACCTGCAGGACCTCAAACTGGATGTGATGCACAACCTGAGCGAAAAACGGGTATATGAATTTACCTGGCAACCGGAAGATGATATCAACCGGTTCCTGCTTCACCTGGCCAAAACACCTGTAAGTACGGATGAGCCTGGCAATGACCACGCAACGCCTGGTAATGCGTGGACATACAATAACAACCTCTATCTGTTCTGTGCAGAAGAGGGGACTACCGTATCGCTGTTCGATATCAGCGGATGCGAACTGATGAAATACCACTCCGTGAAAGGTGAACAGGTGATACACCTTAACCTGCCGGCAGGGATTTATATGGTGCGTATGATCAATAACAACAATACCAAAACAATTAAAGTGACACTAAATTAATAGTTGCAACCTGCAACAAAAAAACCCGGGACAGGCCCGGGTTTTTTTATGTCCACGCAACAAACCAGTGGATTGAATACCGTTTAGCGACCAAAAACAACCAATCAATACATTTTTATGTCTTATCGTCATATAATAAAAATAAAAACAATATATTTGCATATAAATAACACGTAAATTTATGCAAATAATAATTAGGTTGTTTTTGGCGGGACTGTTTTTTTGGGTTGCATCCTCTGTGTCACTATGCGGACAAACAGGTGGGATGATCGTTAAAGATGCATCAATCAATACCCTAAACAACACCTGGTGGGTCATCGGCGGTTTTGAACCATTCATGGTAAAGGGGCAAAACAATGCTGCCATTGCGTTTTGCCATCTGCTTATAACCAACAATGCCTCACTCCATATAGATAGCCAGACAGCCATTTGCGTGAACGGTCAACTTGAAAATCCTGGCGGGATTGACAACCTGGTGCTGAGATCTGACCATAAGGGTACAGCTTCACTGATACACCATAACCAGGGCGTACATGGTACGCTGCAGCGGTTTATCAGCCCTGTTGCCGATTGGTATGCAAGCAATTCCTCAGACTGGCATATGATCAGTTCGCCGGTCTGCTCGCAAACACTCAGTGCCATTGTTCCTGAACAGGGTAACGGAACCGGTCTGTATGATCTCTATTCCTGGTATGAACCTGACCGGATGTGGGTAAACTATAAACAAACAGGAACCTTTGCCGACCTTAACGATGGTTTATGCTTCAATACCGCACAGGGTTACCTGGTAGCCTATAAGGAAGAACAACTCTTTTCGTTCATTGGAGAAATTAATGCGATTAGTGTGGCTTTCAACGACCTTTCCTATTCCACGCCTGAAGCATACGGGGGATGGCACCTGCTGGGAAACCCGTTTGCCGCTGCAATTGACTGGAATAATGAACATTGGTACCGTAATGGGGTCAACTATGAGGTGCACGTGTGGGACAGGGAAAAAGGGAACTACCTCTTCAATGCAAATGGAGCCGGTAACTTCGATGGCATCATCAGGGCAAACCAAGGGATGTTCGTTAAAGTTACGAGTCCGGCAAAAAATGCCAGCCTGACCATTCCCGCGGCAGCGAGAATGCATACACCATACACAGCTACTGGTAACAATAAATCGCTGCCTGGAAATACATTGGAACTGCTGGTGAAATCAGAAAACAGTACCCATCAGGATGCTGTCTTTTTGCGAATAGTCGATGATGCGGACAGTACCTTCGATCCCCGGTATGATGCACATAAACTCCATGGCTCTGCCGCCGCACCCGAAATCCTTGTGCATAAAGATCTGCGTCGCCTGAGCATAAAAAGTCTGACAATTAAGGGAAACAACAGATCTGTATCCGTTCTTTTCAAACCGGGAAGTGCAACAAATTATATCCTTACGGCCAACGGTACGGAGCATGTCGATGCTTCATACGATCTGCTGCTGACAGACCTCTTTACGGGAAATGTCACCAATCTGCGCCAACAACCAACCTATGCCTTTGAATCATGTAATACAAATGACCCGGAGCGTTTCCTGCTCTCTTTTGTTCAGACCGATACCGCTACCTGCCAGGAAGAACCTGGCACGGATGCCGAAATCCTGATCCATAGCCATCAGCAAACCATATTTGTCTCATTGCCCGGCGGACAAACGGGGTGGGTTGTTGTATACGGACCAGCCGGACAGGCTCTCCGGAGGGTGCCACTGCCATACGACGGTCCGCATAAGATCAATACCGGTCTCCCTCCGGGTGTATATGTCGTCTCTGTAAATGCAGGTAACCTGCACAAAAACCAGAAAGTGATGATCACCATACCTTAAAATGCGAATATGTTGCGCAATACCTCGACTCTTTGCTGATGGGAAAACCGTCAGACTAACAGGGATCATTTCAACAAACAATGGTACCGGTGCAGTATGTCTGCCGGCCGCTTCCCGGGAACATACCCGGCTTCAGGGCAATAGCGACCGGTTAAGGATGATGACAAATCGATCAAATGATTATTAAAACAACTATGCAATGCAACAAATAACGAAAGCAACAGTACCTCTGCTCGCTGTGTTCATTTCCTTTGCCCTGGCAGCACAAAACGTTGCCATCAGCATTGATGGCAGTGAGCCTGATGAATCAGCAATACTTGACCTGCAATCAAACACAAAAGGGTTTCTTGCTCCCAGGATGACACAGGAGGACCGGCTGCAAATTCCATACCCGGCAACGGGTCTGCTGGTCTACCAGGTTGGTCACGATAACGGCTTCTATTACTTTGATGGGGATGGATGGACTATGTTGAATGTGGCGGACAATTCCGTTCACTATGTGACAGATGTTGATGGCAACGTTTATCCGGTAGTCCGTATCGGAGCACAACACTGGATGGCCGAAAACCTGAGGGTTACCCATTTTCGCAATGGCGACCCCATACCCCACGTGGGTGAAAACTACCAGTGGTCAATTCTGTCGTCGCCTGCCGTAACAGCCTATAATGACATGGCCTGTGTCTATGCGCCGGTATTCGGAATGTTGTACAATAGCTTCGCAGTAAACGACACGCGGGGAATCTGTCCGGATGGATGGACAATACCCGATGCCGCCAAATGGCAACAACTCGCCGACTGGATTAATAATGAGGGTGACGGTGGGTCAATGAAAACTGTCCCGTTGTGGCATCCGCCCAACACCAATGCAACCAACAGCACCGGGTTCTCTGCACTGCCAGCAGGATACCGCGATGAAAACGGACAATACCTGATGCTGTATGCTGCTGGACTCTTTTGGATGGCACAGGATGAACCATCACCAGAGATGCCGGCAACGTGGCTGACAAATACATCGGGAACCCTCTATAATGACAACAGGCCGGCAAGAGAGGGTTTGTCTGTCAGATGTGTACTGGTTGAAAAATAATCCAAAAACCCCTGACGAATAAATGTCCGGCGTTGTCAGGACCACGCACGTAAGATATAGGCTCTTGCTTTACCACTAAATCAAAAAACCATGCTCTGTATGAACAAAACAATCAAAATGCTATTCGTGGGATGGCTGATGTGGCTGACGTCAGCCTCCACGGCACAGACGGTCATTGTTACGGATGATCCGGATTATACCACGGGAATGCCCTCAGCAGTGCTCGACATAAAAAGTGAGTCGGGCGGCGTGCTGATTCCAAGAATGGATATGGCCGCGCGCAACAGCATATCAGAACCGGCTGCCGGACTGCTGATCTTTCAAACCGATGAGGACCCGGGCTTCTACTACAACGCAGGATGCCAGCAATCACCACTTTGGGTCAGGATGGCAGCAAAAGAGACCGGGGTGGCTATGACCCATACCAACATGGTACGGGACATCGACGGCAACAATTATCCAACGATCCAACTGGGAAACAATGAATGGATGACCGAAAACCTCCGGGTAACCCATTTTCGCGACGGTTCGCCGGTACCGGAACCGGCAGCGGGCCATTGGCCCGCAAATGAAGAGGCTGCACGTGCATGGTACGATAACCTTGAAGCACATTCGATGCGATTCGGTGCGCTTTATAACTGGAATGCTGCTACACACCCCGCCGGAATTTGTCCGCCGGGATGGACAATCCCCGAAGAACAACACTGGAACGATCTGGCTGCGGTTCTCGGTGGACATGAGGAGGCGGGGGAAGCACTGCGGGCTGCGATCTTCTGGGACACTCCTGTGGAAGCAACCAACAGTTCGCAATTTTCTGCACTGCCTGGTGGCTACCGGAATGAAGATAATGAACAGTTTGCAGGAATGAGAACATACGGTGGTTGGTGGTCGGCTACACCTGCGGGCGACAACGGGGCCGTTGCCTCCGTGCTGAAAGCTGCGAACGGATTGATTATCGAAACAGTGAGCCGGCATCGTGGATTGTCAATACGTTGTATGAAAGTAAATGACCATAACCCCTGAAAACCGGGGATGGCCCTTTCGAAAAGAACTGCCTGTGACCATTTGAGGTATTTTGCCCCGGGCAGAACTGCAAGCATACGGTTATGCGACCTTTATGAAAAACCAATATTGCATCCCATGACAACAACCAGACCTTTGCTATACGCCCTCCTTTGGCTGCTGCCACATATGTCCGGCGCCCAGCAACTGCAGACCGGTGCACATATGACAATCCCTGAAGGATCTGCAGTATATGTTAATGGCAATGTTCACATCCAGGAATCGTTCTCTGTGAGCGGAACATTATTTCTCACCGGAAACCTGACCGATCATTCAGGTATGAATGCAGTGGGCGGACGGGTGGTTTTCGGCGGACAAGGTGGTGTGCAGGTGATCAGCGGGGAGGCTTCAACCTGCCTCGATCATATGGAGATCCTCCCGGGTGCGTCAGTACACATAGACGCGCAAAAACGGCTTACGGTACATGGCCTGCTGACGAATCACAACGGACCAGATGGATTGTTGCTGGGATCCGCTGCTGGATCAACGGCTTCACTTATCCATTATTCGGATCAGGTATATGCATCGGTACAACGATACGTGCCCGGAAGTGAAGACATTATGTATTTGTTGTCATCACCTGTTTTGGAGCAGCCCATCAAAACAGAATTCTGCTCTGGCGACGATTTGTTTTTTAGATGGTTCGAAGAAGCCCAAACATGGGTAAACATAGATCAAGAGTTTATCTATCCCACTTTTACTATAGCAAATGATGGAGCAGATTATTTTTTAACTGGACACGCATATATGGTGAGATACAAGGTAACAGATCCTGATGAGCATATCAGGGTGTTCAGTGGACTGCTACACCAGGGGACGATCAGCTACACGCTGAGCAGAAAAGCCATACACCTTGACCAGTACCCTGGGTACAATATGATGGGGAACCCGTATCCGTCAGCCATCGACTGGAGCGCATCAGAGGGATGGGGAGGGAAAGAGCATCTCGAAAACGATGCCCCGATACACTACAAGAGTGCGTGGATATGGAATAACGACATTAAGAATTTTGCGGTGATAAATCCAGCTGCAAAAACTGCCGGCCATAATGAAACACCACCATATATCCCTGCCATGCAGGGATTCTGGGTGCAGGCAGCTCCCGGGACCGACAATGAGGTGATCACAATGGACGACAGGGTCAGGGTGCACAGCGATATCCCGTGGCATAAAGAAGATGTGTCTGACAGCCTGCCTGGCAGTGTAATGTCAATCGTTGTCACAGCCATCGATAAGCCCTGGCGTGATGAGGTGCTGGTAGAATTTGACCACCCTCTTGACGGGGGCGCTTCAAAAATGTTCTCCCCCTGGCCCGGTTCACCCCAACTGTATGTTCTGCATAATGAACAACCATACAGCATCAGGTTTGTAAGGAATATGGATGAACCCACAACGATACAGTTGGGATTTACTGCCGGAACATACGGAGAATTCAGCCTGTCAGCATCCCACGGCAAACAGGTTGCCAGGAAAATAGTTATCGAAGACAAAAAATCGGGAAAAACGATAACACTGCCGCATGAAGAACCTTACCCGTTCACCGGTGGTCCGGATGATGACCCGCAACGCTTTACCATCCACCTCATCCGGTAAGCAACGATCCCAGTAAAATGCGATCAGTTGATGTATATCGGTCCGTCAGGTCCGAGTGGGATCCCCAGCCATACCCACAGCATTAGTGCGGCAATCCAGACAATGGCCAGGATCACTGTATAGGGAAGCATGGTAGAGATGATCGTACCAATGCCATAGCGTTCATCGTACTTTTGTGCAAATGTGACAATCAGGGCAAAATAACTCATCATAGGTGTTACCAGGTTGGTCAGACTGTCGCCAATGCGGAAGGCTGCCTGTGTGATCCCCGGATGATAGGCATTGTCCAGCAACATAAGCATTGGGATGAATACGGGTGCTATGATGGCCCATTTTGCAGAAGCACTGCCCATGAACAGGTTGATAAAAGCAGACAGCACTACAAAGGAAGCGATCAACACCGGACCGGTAAAACCAATGTCGCGCAAACCGGCAGCACCCTTGATGGCTATGACCAGTCCGAGGTTCGACTCGTTAAAGAAGTAGACAAACTGTGCCGCAAAAAACACCAGCACAATATACCCCCCCATGCCACTCATCGACTTGATGATATGTTTCATCATGTCTTTGTCGTTGCGTATGGTTCCTACAATCTTCCCATATACCAGGGCGGGGAAGAAGAAAAACAGCATTATTCCGATGATGATCCCGTCAAAGAATGGTGAATGCAACACTGAGCCGGTCTCCGGATTCCTGAAAATCCCGTTGACAGGGACTACCGTAAAAGCCAGCACTGCGATGACGAAAATTGCGGTGATCCCCGCCCACTTCAGTCCCTTTTTTTCTGCTTCGGTGAGTTGTTCGATGGCAAACCGTTCGGCAGTGCCTCCATACTTGCCAAGCCGGGGCTCTACGATCCTTTCGGTAACATATACACCAACAAACAACACCACGAAACTGGATGCGATCATAAAATAATAGTTTACCGCGGGATTAACCACCATATCGGGGATGATGAGCTGTGCAGCCGAGGTGGAGATCCCTGCCAGTATGGGATCGATCGATCCAATGAAAAAGTTGGCACCAAAGCCGCCGCTCACGCCGCAGAAGGCGGCTGCCAGACCGGCCATTGGATGGCGGCCAATGCCATGAAAGATCATCGCGCCCAGAGGGATAAGTATCACATAACCCGCCTCCACTGCCAGTCCGGATATGATGCCGGCAAGCACCACTGCACCGGTGATGAGCTTTGGCGGGGCACCCAGCACCAGTGCACGGATCATGATGTTAAACAAACCGGTGCCTTCTGCCAAACCGATGCCCACCATCACCACAAGAACATAGCCAAGTGGGGGAAACCTCAGGAAGTTATCAAGGATGTTGGTATA
>PWKN01000256.1 GCA_003559735.1 Bacteroidales bacterium
CGGAGGCCGGATCAGGCGGTTCAGAATCCTTCATAAATTCCCGAAACTCGTTTTTGCGGCCTTCGCGCACCAGAGATACCAGTTCCTCGTCTCCATGACTGATAAAGTACTGGAATGGACTATCCTCAGCATATTCCTCTCCCATAAACAGCATAGGAATAAAAGGGCTGGCAAACATCGCACCGGCTAACAGCTTCAGGCTTTCAAAACAGAGCAGTGAGCTGAGCCTGTCGCCCATCATGCGGTTGCCGGTCTGATCATGATTTTGTGTAAAAATCACAAACCGCTGCCCGGGCTGACCAGACGTAAAAGTTCCAAACTTTTTTTTGCGGTGGGCCGAAAAGTTGCCATCATACGCCCAGGCATGGTTGAACGTTTTAACAACCTGCTGTAAACTGCCAAAATCGGCATAATAGCCCTGGCGTTCTCCCGTCATCAGGGCGTGAATGGCATGATGCCATTCGTCGCTCCATTGGGCATCCAAACCATAGCCACCCTGGGTTAGAGGATCGATGAACCGGGTATCGTTAAGATCGCACTCGGCAATGAGAAAGTGCTGCGCATTGGTTTTTTGGTTCAGTTTCAAAACGTTCTCACTCAACTCCTGCAAAAAATGCTTTGGACTAAAATCCTTCATGGCATGAACGGCATCCAGGCGCAATCCGTCAACATGAAAATCACGCAGCCACATCAGGGCGTTTTCAAGGAAATAATGTCTGACCCCATCGCACCAGGCATCGTCAAAGTTGATGGCTTTTCCCCATGGGGTCTTGTACTTGTCAGTAAAATACGGACCGAATGCACCCAGGTAATTGCCTTCGGGGCCAAGGTGGTTGTAAACCACATCCAGGATCACGGCTATCCCCTTCTGGTGGCATGCTTTGATCAGGTTGGCAAACTCAATGGCGCCGCCATATGATTGCTGCACGGCGAAGGGGTAAACCCCATCATAACCCCAGTTTCTGCTACCCGGAAAAGATGATACCGGCATTATTTCAATTGCGTTGATGCCAAGATCTTTTAAATAATCAAGCTTTTGCTGAAGGGCTGGAAAAGTTCCTTCAGGAGTGAAAGTGCCTACATGCAACTCGTATATGACAAGATCGCGCGCGGTTATGCCTGTCCAGTGTTTATCATGTATTTTCCTGATCTCATTCAGGTCAATACATTCCGAAGGTTCATGCACTCCCTCAGGTTGCGAAAGAGAGGCCGGATCAGGAAAGGTGTTTTCACCGTTGATATTAATCAGATAACGATCGCCTGGCTTTAAACCCGGACAAACGGCCTGCCAATAACCATACTGTTCCCGCTGAAGCGGAATCTTTTTTTTACCTGCCAACTGCAGCGATATTTGTTTTGCCTGAGGCGCCCACACCCTGGTGATTGGTTCCTGCCCAGGCCGGAAATTGACACCCAGACTGCGCTGTTCAAAAAAAGTAACTTTCATAATCAATCACTTTGGCACCCATACCGATACAGACCCTGCTTTACAACGAAATTCACCCCATCCATCATTGTTCGTTTCTATGGTTTCGTTTCTATGTTCAGTAATGTCGAAATAGGTGGTATTGGGCGAGCCTGTTTCCATGTGTTTTTTACCTTCTTCACCATTGCTTAGTAACACTGCCATGCCCCCGGGATGATCATCATTACCTGTGCGTGTCCAACCCACACAGTTTGGATGGTCAAAATAGTCATGCTGCTCACCCCAGGCATGATCTCTGCGAGCCTTTAAAAAGTTATCAATCATCCATTTATGACTGGGCATATGAATTTCGTATTCATTGCCATCTTTGCCTTTATCCTTGTAATGTGCCCCATAATAATCAGCTGCAAAAATACAGGGATAGCCTTCTTTCCGCAGCAGGATCAACGCATAGGCCAGTGGTTTAAACCAAGCCTCCACCACTGACTCCAGGGATTGCAGGGGTTGGGTGTCATGATTGCTCACCAGGGTTACTGCAAGGGTGGGATGATCTTTTACAAGAGTATTGTCAAAAATGGTCTGCATATTAAAGTCTTTGCCTTTCTTTCCGGCACGGGCAAAATTGTAGTGCAGGTTCACGTCAAAGAGCATCATGTTTCCTTCAGTGACTTTGAGAAAATGCTTTAAGGCTTCACTATTACCAGACCAGTATTCGCCCACGGCAAAAAGCTTTTTGTTGCTGTGTTGACGCACATGGTTGAGCCAGTCAAGAAAAAAGTCGGATTTTACATGTTTGGTGGCATCAAACCGGAAGCCATCAACGCCGGTGGTTTCCAGATACCATTCACCCCAATGGAAAAGTTCTTTTTGAACATCCGGGTTGTTAATGTCTAGATTACATCCCATCAGGTAATCAAAATTCCCTTTATCCAAATCCACGCTGTCATCAAAGGTTTTTCCTTCAAACAAATAAATGGCATCTGTCTGATCATCGAGCGCATTATAATCGGCTGCATTGAAATGCCACCAATGCCATCTCAGTTCAGAGTATTTGTTGTTCCGGCCCGGAAAGTTAAAGTGTGTCCAGGCCTTTATGGTTTGCATTTCACCAATGGGCTCATGCCTGTTGTTGGGATTAAAGGGTGTGGCACTAAACTCTTCGGCTTCATCAGCGCCAAGTTTATGATTAAAAACAACATCAGCATATACACGCATGCCTGACTTTTGCACTGCTTTTATGGCTGCCAGGTACTCATCGCGTGTACCGTATTTGGTGCGCACAGAACCTTTCTGATCAAATTCCCCCAGGTCAAAAAGGTCGTAAACCCCATAACCAACATCATGTCCCCCGGAAGCTCCTTTGTAGGCCGGTGGAAGCCACAGGGAGGTAATGCCGGCTTCGGCAAGCTGTTCGGCTTTCTCAGCCAATTGTTTCCACAAACTTCCATCAGCAGGTGTGTACCAATGAAAATATTGCATCATTGCACCATTATATTCGCTCATATCTTTCTGTTTTAAAAGTTTAATTTACAATTTCTTTAATTTCATTTGCAACCGATTGCTGTTTCTTTTTACCCAAACCCAATTGTTTTAATCTTTCGGGTTCATTCATCAACTGAGCACAGGTAACAATGCCATCCTCCATAAGTTGCTGTTTTTGTTTTTTGCTGAGCTGTTTCAGA
>PWKN01000054.1 GCA_003559735.1 Bacteroidales bacterium
AAATATGAATGGATCGAAGTTGACTTGGTGAAAAACACCAGTGATTTTCGACCTGAAAGTTACCGTCCTGTAGCACATGAAACACCGATTGTAAAAATTGGGAAAATAATTCCGGATGGTGACACATGGGCGGAACGAAGAAAAATAGTTTTAAAAAACGTCTGTAACAACATCACTAACCTTATTAGAGAAGCTAAGAACAAGGATAAATGTACATCTCTGGCTGTCTTTAAACCCAAAGAAGTATTAGATTTTGTTTACGAGGAAGAAAAACAAAAAGAATGGCCTGCTCATAAGTTAGCACAATTCCAACAACTAAATATTTTTGAAAAAGAAAGAAATAATGGTTTTCAAATTGTTAAGAAATTGCCTTATAAATTCAGCTATCGTTTTAAAGACGAAGCCGGAACAGAAAGTAAACTAATGATTGAAGATTGGGAAACGGGACAACTTTACTGGAATAGTCTGAGACAACATGATGGCAATGAAAAGAAAGCCTGTGAGGACGTAAAAAAGAAATACTTTGATGATTTTTCTAAAACAAAGGATTTACATTTCTTTTTAGGAACAACGAAGATAAATCATTTCAGAGGTCGAAACCCATTTGTGATAATAGGCACTTTTCATCCTAAACCCATAACACAGTTCAGATTATTCTAAAACTTGAAATAGTGTTTTACCTGTCATATTTTCATCCATCTTGCAATACACCCGGATAGATCAACACATATTATACTACCCTTATATAGTTCAACTCATTTTATTCATCATCATTCCCTATTTGGTTTTCTCAACAGTTCATAATAGCTACGTATGTTATTCTTCTCTATATTTGTGAGAGAACGATGAATAAAATGATGATACGTTGGCGTTCGTGGCATTTGCTGACTAACAATATTTTTTAGAACCATAAAATTAAAGCAAAATGGATGAAGTTAAACGACCTCATATTATTCCTTTTCTTGGGAGGTTTACACTTTTACACCTTGTTACCTACACCATAACAGGTTATTTATTCCTGGCATTCCAGGATTCACTGCCTGAATCCGGACGGGTTGCATTGGATTTTTATGAACCATTTCGTTCTCCAGGCTTTATGTCTATAATCGGCCAAACACTGCGGGGGCTCGCCTTTGCATTTATATTTTATCCCTTTTATAATATCCTATTTAAAAATCCTCGTGGTCGGTTGATTCTGTTCGGAGCCATCTGGGGTGTGGCACTTTTCGGCTCCGTAGAGCCACAGCCAGGTTCACTTGAGGGGATCATATACACTACCATATCATTCTCAGAGCACTTATATGTTCTGATAGCTGTAGCGGCACAAATCTTGCTTTTTGTCTGGCTCTTATTTAAATGGGAAGCGCTTTCTCAGAAAAGAACCGCCATACCTGATCATGAAAGTCCTGAGAGTCTGAGAGACCCTTTTAACACCCCTGAAAGGATAAAGGGTTATATCATCAGGTTCGGCGTTGTCCACCTTGTTAGCTACTGGGTCATTGGCCCATTATTTTACCAAATTGCAGGATATGCCGATGCGCTGCAGGAAATGGAAGTTTTTGAATTGTGGCGTGATCTTGAAAGCATACCCTCCGTACTGCTTGTGTTTTTTGGACAAGTCTTCAGGGGACCCCTGCTTGCCCTGCTGCTCGTCCCTTTTTATGATAGCTACATCAATAAAAAGCACGGATGGTTGCTGCTGTTCTTGCTGATGTTCGGATTGACCGCATTGGGATCACCCATTTTTCTGCCCGAATTCATATTGTTTAAAGGGACTTTTTTGGAGTTTCTGAAGGATCTTGTTATCGGTATCCCCGAAATTGTGACCCAGATGCTGGTTTTCTCCATAATCTTTTTCTGGTGGCAGAGAAAATCTGTCAGCAAAAAATAAAGATACTTTTTTGGAAGTCCCTCCAACCCGGATCTTCCAGCTTGCGAAGCAACTGGAAGCTTCCGGGGGTTTTTCCTTCCGGAAGCTGGAAGTCCCTGCGGGAGCTTCCAGTTCCTCCGACCGGGGGAAAGGACCTCCTCAAATCGTTTATTCTTAAATATTTGTTACATGTGAGTTATTTATATTTATATTTACATCGTTTTTTTACTCCCGGCAGTGTGTGTTTTGGGGTTATTAAGCAAGTTTGTGTCAGACGGTGCAATGGGAGTGAAGGGGCGAAGCTGTGAAATCCCATAAGGTATTGTACTTCCTGACTGGACTGATGATCTCTATATGCCTTTGAAGCAATAATCCAAACCATGACCACATGAACTTTACCGTTGGCCAGCGCATCACCTCGAGAGAAGAAGATTTCCTGGTTATCAGCACCGACGCTAACTACGACGGTACCTGGCTGATCGAAGCAGAAGGGATCAGTGAGCTGGTCAAAGGGCATCGCTTTGTGTTCGACACCCGTCTCGATGCCGACATACTGGTGGTAGACCCGGTGCAGACCCGGCTCCTACCCGACCAGAACACCGGCTATCGCAAGACCAAACTCTTTCTCGAAACCCAGGTCAGGAGCGCCGCCGTGTTCTCCAACAAGGTGGTGACCGGACACAAGGCGGCCATCAACATCGCCGAGTTCCAGCTTACCCCGGTACTAAAAGCATTCCAACTGCCCAGGCCACGCATGCTGATCGCCGATGGCGTGGGACTTGGCAAGACCATCGAGGTGGGCATCTTCCTGGCCGAGCTGATCAGGCGCGGCCGCGGTAAACGCATCATGGTGCTCACCCCCAAGGCCATCCTGGCTCAGTTCCAGCAGGAGCTATGGCACCGCTTTGCCATCCCGCTGATGCGCCTCGACTCCGAAGGGATCGCCCGCATCCGCAGCCAGCTGCCCATCAACAAGAACCCCTTCGAGTACTACGACAAAACCATCATCTCCATAGACACCCTGAAAAACAATGCCAAGTTCAGGCACTACCTGGAGAAATCCAGGTGGGATGTAGTGGTGATTGACGAATGCCACACCGTAGCAAACGACAAGAGCGAGCGGGGCGACCTGGCGCAGTTCATTGCGCAGAAGTGCGAGAGCCTCATCCTGGCCTCCGCCACGCCGCACAACGGCCGGAAGGCGAACTTCGCCAACCTC
>PWKN01000032.1 GCA_003559735.1 Bacteroidales bacterium
AATTGACCAGGAACACCGGCTTGTATATCAGTATAAAAGTCATGAGGTTTTGATATACAGTTGCAGGTATCATTACGATTAAGATCCCTAACCCGGAAGCTTCTGGTGGCTTTCGCAAGCTGGAAGCTCCCGGCCGAGGAACTGGAAGCTCCCGCAGGCAGGAACTGGAAGCTCCCGCAGGGACTTCCAGCTTCCGGTGTTGACTTCCAGCTTCCGGTGTGGCCTTCCAGCTTCCGGTGTGGCCTTCCAGCTTCCGTCGTACTTCCGTTGTTAACCTGAAAATTCACCGGCCGGAAACCCTGTATTTCAGCGCCTGCTTTAATCTTTCAAGCACATTATAAACAATAGGGCAAACGCTATAGTTTTGAATCATTCCAATGGTTCGCGTGGTAAATCCATGTTTATGGGTATGAGGATATGACCTGCAATCTTTGGGCCTGTCAGGATATACGGAGCAACTTTTATCATTGAGAAAAATGCAAGGTGCGTCATTCAAAAATTTAACGCCATCAAAACTGTCTGTCTCAACAAACTGCGACATGAATTCGCCGGTCGATATGTTTTTTATTTGGGCCAATCTATTTATCTCAGATTCAGACACACAAGGCTTCAGGCTTTTGCAACAATTACCACATTGTCGGCAATCAATCTGTGCGGTGACTTCTTTGTTGATCCTGTGAACAATTCGGTCAACTTTATCAGGATCCTGCTCTTTAAGGAACATCCTGAAGTCAATGTTTTCATCTTCATTTAGTTCACCAAGCATGGCAATCCTGGCGAGATTGACTTCCGGGTTTTTTGGGTTTCTGAGGGGTTTCATATTTATTCTTTCGTGCTATATGCATTTTGATACATGCAAGTATAAGCAATTTATGGGTTCAATTTAATACGTTTCTCGTTCAATAATCCGCTTGGCATAATCAACCATAAAAAGCAGCAGAGCGCCAGTAACGAGGTAAACCCTCAAACTGCCTGCACAGTCCGCTGAGGATGAGGTTTCAAAAATCAACCTTGCCAACCGGAAAAGATGCGCCACGAGCCATGGCAACTCCAAGCAGAGAGCCTGCAAGGCAATTTTATATTCGGGTGTTTCTTCGTTAAAATACTTGAGTGTATTCAGCGCCGCATTGCATTACTGTATCTCGTCAAAAACAATCATGGTGCGCTCCGGGTGAATTGGAGGACCATATACCAACGCGAGTTGAGTGAGGATTTCGCTGGGTTCTTTTGTGGCAGAAAAAACTGTTTTAACCCCTCCTGTTTTTCAAAATTAAGTACGCAGTGTTTTTATAATAATCACTTGGCGTGCAATCCATAAAAAAAAGTTCATTGCCAGGTTTATCAAGAATATTTTGATTGTATTTTTGCTTCGTATGTAGAACCAAAAAACCTGATTAACATGAGCCGCATTTTAGTCTTTCTGACCCTGATGGGTCTGGCATTTTTTATCAACCCCCGGGCTGTTGATGCAAACAGTCATCATCATACGAGTCATGAGGAATTATCCGAAATGGGTCGTTTTATCCATGAGCATATGGATGCTTACGTGAATAAAAACCATGTGCCCAATGCCGTAATGGCCATTGTCACAGAAAGTGGCGAGACCTTCATGAAGGGATACGGCCAAAGCAGTTTGCATAACGGGGAGCCAACAGACCCGGGGAAACACCTTTTCCGCACCGGTTCGGTATCAAAGATCTTTGCTTGGACAGCCGTCATGCAGCTTTACGAAAGGGGCCTGGTTGATCTGGATGCAGACATTAACACCTATCTGGATGTTGACTTTAACCACCGGATATTATACAAGGGTGAGGAGGTACCGATAACTTTGCGGCACCTCCTGAATCATACCGCAGGATTTGAAGATGTGCTTCAGAATTTGTTCAGCTTTAGTCCGCAGCCTGCATTGAGGGAACAGCTCCTCGACATGGTTCCGGCACGTATCTTTCCGCCCGGTGAGGTAATGGCCTACTCCAATTGGGGGACATCCCTTACCGGTTATATTGTGGAGTGTGTTACAGGACTATCCTTCGAAGATTATGTGGAGCAATATATTTTTGAGCCGCTGGGAATGATGTCGAGCAGTTTCCGCCAGCCGCTGCCAGACGATTTGAAGAAAAACTTTGTAACCGCTTACCGCTGGGTTGATGGCACTTTTATGGAAGGACATTTTGAGCATATGGCTGCACCTGCGGGCGGAATCAGCACAACTGCCCGCGACATGGCGCTGTTCCTGCATGCACACCTGAACAGCGGTGAAAATGAGTACGGCCGCTTCATGGATGCTTCCACCCTGCAAACCATGCACACAAACAGCTTCAGCTATCACCCCCTGACGGCAGGGATTGCTCACGGTTTACTGGAGTGGTATAAAAACGACCAGCGAATCATCTGGCACGGGGGCAGCTCCACCGTGTTTGACTCAGGTTTTTACCTGCTTCCCGAAGCCGGACTGGGCCTGTTTTTTGCTTACAGTGGTGGAAGCTATACCGGTCATGCCCGCATAATGAACAAGTTCATGGATGCATTTTTCCCACAAAAAGTTGTTCGTGAAAAAGATTATGAACCCCTGCTGGCCATGGAAACAGTACAACTGGAAGGCTTTTACCAGCAAAGCAGGATGATGAAGACAAGCTCCGATAAAATGCTTAACCTGGTTATGGGCAGTTTGCAACTTCGCGCCACCACTGAAAACATAATCGAATTCTCTCTTTATGATGAAGATTATATTTTTGAACAGGTAGTTCCCGGAGTTTTCAGGCGGGTTTCGGATAAAAGCAGCTATCCTTTCGGGCCGCTTGATTACCTTGTTGTGGGCAAAGCGCCCAACGGCCGTCCCATGCTTATTGCCGATGGCCCGATGACGTTTATGAAAACCAGGTGGCGCGAAACACCCTCTTTTGCTGCCCTGATCTTTATCCCATCATTGTTTTTGGCTTTTACTGTACTGCTTTTTCTGATCATAAGACTCGTGGTGAAGAAAGTGCGCCGCAGTGTGCCGGGCTTTTCTGCCGAAACCATCATCATTAACCGGGTAATGGGCTTTCACGCAGCGGCATTTCTGCTTTCGCTCATACT
>PWKN01000160.1 GCA_003559735.1 Bacteroidales bacterium
AGACGGTTCCATATACGAAGGTTTTGAGATCCCCCTCTTTTACGACCCCCTGATCGCAAAACTGATCGTCTGGGGCAAAGACAGAAAGGAAGCCATGGAACGAACCCGCCGGGCGCTGAAAGAATTCAAGATCACCGGCGTTAAGAACAATCTCGGATTTCTCGACCGGATACTTCATGCCAGGGGCTTTACCGACGGCAATTACAATACCCATTTCATTGACGACAACAAAGATGAACTGATCCGCGAAGAACGTTGTGACGATCGTTGTGAAGACATCGTCATCATCACCGCGTTCATGGAGTACATGAGAAAAATTCGGAAAGCTAGTCCGAAGGAGATGACGGCCCTGAAAAACAACTGGAAAGATTACAGCAGGGTACGCAGTGTACTTAAGTTATGATTTTTCACCGGCAGAACGGCAGTCAGCCGGAGGTGATCAACAGCCATAAACCAACAACCCGAAAACAGCAACAAAAAATGTCATACGAAGTAAAACTGCGCGACCGCATTGCCCGTGTGGAAATACTCAGCCAGCAGGGCGACAAATTGCTTGTAACCGTTGATGGCAAGGAGTATGCCCTCGACTTTGTTGAGATCAGCAAGGGCTCCTACTCGATATTGCACCGAAATAAATCCTACAATGTAGAATTAATACCGGTTAACGGCATTAAGAAATACCATGTCAACACGTTAAAACATTCTTTTGATGTTGAGATCATTGATGCCGAGGCAAAATATCTTGCCAGCCGGCAGCAAGGGCAGGAAGATGAAGACGAGGCCATCATCAGTTCTCCCATTCCCGGCAAGATAGTCAGGCTGTTTATTCAGGAGGGTGACAAAGTGGAAGCAGGTCAGACACTGGTGGTTATTGCAGCCATGAAGATGGAGAGTGAGTTCAAGGCACCAAAGGATGGTGTTGTTCGGACAGTGAATGCGACTGAAGGCCAAAATGTAGAGGCCAGGCAGGAACTGATCGTCCTTGATTTCGACTGACAGTTTTCCGGTTGATCGAGGTGTCCATTGCAAGTACTGCAGATCTGTGTGCAGAAATAATTTGAAAAAACAATTTACCGGCATATGAAGGAGAAAACAAAAGCAGACAAATACCAGGAACTGGATAAGTTACACAAGGCAGCGGAGACGGGTGGTGGCCCTGAGCGCATTGCAAAAATTCATGCTTCCGGCAGAAAGACAGCACGCGAGCGCATCGAGGACCTGTTGGATCCCGAAACTTTTGTTGAGCTTGACAAGTTGATGGTGCACCGGAACTATGAGTTCGGGATGGAAAAAAACAGAATTCCGGGCGATGGAATGGTGACAGGATACGGAAAGATTGACGGGCGGCTGGTATATGTCTTTGCCCAGGATTTTTCGGTTTTTGGCGGCTCCCTGAGTCGGGCCAATGCCGATAAGATCATCAAAGTACAGGAGTTGTCTATGAAAATGGGTGCTCCGCTGATCGGACTGAACGATAGCGGTGGTGCACGCATCCAGGAGGGAGTTGAAAGCCTGGCAGGCTATGCCGACATATTCATGCGCAACGTTCAGGCCAGTGGTGTTGTTCCCCAGATATCAGCCATTTTGGGACCCTGTGCAGGAGGGGCCGTTTATTCGCCCGCCCTCACCGATTTTATCTTTATGACAAAAGATACCAGTTATATGTTCGTAACCGGACCAGATGTGATAAAGACCGTCACCCATGAAGATGTAACCAAAAATGAACTTGGCGGGGCAATGACACACAACAGCAAAAGCGGGGTTGCCCACTTTCGTGCTGATGACGACCGGCAGGCCATGATGATGATACGGGAACTGCTGGGTTTTCTGCCTTCAAACAATATGGAAGACCCCCCGGTAAAGCCATGTACCGATTCAGCCCACCGCACCGACGAAAAGCTGCAGGACCTCATACCCGACAGTCCAAATAAAGCATACGACATCAAGGAGATCATTTACAGTGTGGCCGATGACCATAACTTTTTTGAAGTGCAGCCTCATTATGCCCGTAATGTGGTGATCGGTTTTGGCCGCCTCAATGGTAAGCCGGTCGGATTCGTAGCCAACCAGCCCGATGCATTGGCAGGTGTACTGGATATTGACGGATCATTAAAGGCAGCGCGGTTTGTAAGGTTTTGCGATGCCTTCAATATTCCGCTGATCACCTTAGCCGATGTGCCAGGCTTTCTGCCTGGTACCGACCAGGAATACGGTGGGATCATCAAACATGGTGCAAAGCTGATCTATGCCTACGCAGAAGCAACTGTGCCCAAGATCACCGTCATTACCAGGAAAGCATATGGAGGCGCTTATTGTGTGATGTCGAGCAAGCAGCTGGGGGGAGACATCAACTACGCCTACCCTTCTGCCGAAATTGCCGTAATGGGACCGGAAGGCGCTGTTAACATCCTGTATCGCAACAAGTTCGATGACGAACAAAAGGCCAAAGCCGTTGAAGATTACAGGGAAAAATTCTGCACGCCCTTTAAGGCTGCCGGACTGGGATATATTGATGAGGTGATCTATCCGCGACATACACGGCTAAAGCTCATCCAGGCACTGGAAATGACAGAAAACAAACGGCAAAACACGCCTCCCAAAAAACATGGCAACCTGCCGTTATAGCGCAACCAGTCAGACAATAATAATTTTGATCACTGCCTGAACCCACAGCCGTTTTTTTTGTTTATTTATTGATATATATAGGTTTATATATTAATAAAAAACAACTTAATGAACTTGACGCTGATCAGGACGCTCTTGTATTTCGACATCTTTTCTTATCCGCTCACATCTGATGAGTTATTTGACTATACTGGCATTCCGGCTCACCAAAGGGGGCATGCCCTGCGATTCCTGGATCAACTGATCCAACAAAGGGTAATCGGTTTTTCCGAAGGGTTGTATTATTTTGGGAACAGGCCTTCTGTGGTCAGCAGACGCATTCAGGGCAACAGGAGGGCAAAGAAACGCATGCGCAGCGCGAGGATATTCTCGCGTATCATTTCATCCTTCCCATATGTCCGCTGTGTAATGCTTTCGGGGTCTATTTCCAAATCATACATGGGGAATAATGACGACATCGACTATTTCATCATTACCCATCCCGGGAGGTTATGGATCGCGCGGACGCTCCTCACACTGTTCAAAAAACTATTCCTGTTCAATTCGCACCGTAATTTTTGCATCAATTATTTTGTTGACACCAATCATTTGGCTGTCAGGGAGCAAAACAGGTTTACTGCCACCGAGATAGCCTTTCTCCTGCCGATGTACAATAAAAATTTGTACCAAAAGGTGATGAGGACAAATGAATGGATCAAGGAGTATTACCCGTCGTTCAGGAAAAGCCATTCGTTTGCTGCAGACACAGCACCCTTTATCAAAGTGTGGCTGGAGCATTTATTGGATAATGGTTTTGGTGACAAGTTGGAGGAATGGCTCTTCAGACTTTCACAGCGTATTATCAGGGATAAGTTCCGGGAAATGGATCAACAGTGTTTTGAGCAGTGTTTCAGTATCAGGAAACACGAACTCCGCTACTTGCCAAACCGGCAGCAAAGCCGGATATTAAAGCGTTTCTGCTGGAAGGTTAAAGTATTTGAACGGCTGTACAGGGATCGTTTCGGTATGTTGTTAAACAAAGATATGCACCCGGTAATGGAACACGTTTTATGACCGATTTTTACATACAGGTTGAACGGTATTATGATGGAGATGCCACCGGTTTCGATTCAAGGTATTGGAAAAATCCTGTCCTTCAGCGCATGCGTCAGGACTTCCGGGAAGAAGCCAAACGTTATCCTTTTACCCGTATGCTGGAGATTGGTTACGGTAGCGGACTCGATCTTGTACACTTTGGGAAGACCCATCCCGGGGTACAGGTATCGGGCATTGACATATCGGGGGGCATGCAGGCATTGGCCAGCGAAAAGATCCGTTTCTCCGGCCTGGCAAACGTCAGGGCCAAAAAAGGTAGTGTAGAAGACCTGTCCCGATTGTATCCCGGTCAGTATTTCGACATGGTGGTGGTTTTTTTTGGTGCACTAAACACCGTAGAAGATCTGAGAAAAGCCGCCGATCACATTTTTCATGTCACCCGTCCCGGTGGAATGCTGGTATTATCCTTTGTAAACAGGCACTATGTTGCAGGCATACTCATCGAACTGCTTAAGTTCCGGTTCAGGGCAGCATTTTCAAGATACAGAAAGAGCTGGGGAGGCTACTCGCCATCACAAAATCTGCCGAGCCGCTGCTACGGTCCGCGTTATATAAAACAAGCCTTTTCTGCTTTTCACCTGCACAAGAAAAAGGGATACTCAATTGTACATCCGGCCTGGTATTACCACAGAATAAACCAAATCCTTCAAAGGTTCAGCCGGTGCCTTTGGAAAGCGGATGTTTTACTCAATAAAACCGTTTGCTGGTCCTGGGGAGAGTACACCTTGTTTGTTTTTCAGAAACCCGATAACATCAGCCAGCAGTGACTGCTGGTCAGTAAACCGGATGGCCGCTTTGCCATAAATCTCCGGGTATTGTGTACCCATTGGTATTGAAGTGGTAAGTGCCCTGGCTATGGTTGTCCCGTATAGTATTCTTAACTTTTGATGATCAACCTTCATTATCCCCATACCGGTAATACCGGCGAGCAATTCACAGAATTCTTCTTGCCTGACAGGTGCACCCGTAAAGACATTCAGGTTTTGCCCCCTGCTTCCGTACCTGCTGAGTGCATCGATCAATGCCGCACAATCGTTGATATGGACAAGCGACATCAACTGGTTTCCACTACCATAACAAGGAATTTTTTTCCATTGCCGCATGGGTTCCCAAAAGAATTTCCTGAACCATGAGTCTGCACCCACAATCCAGCCTGGTCTCGCAAAGCGGACATCGAGCAGATCATATTTACGGGCATTGAGCCAGGGGAGTTCTGTTTTGTAGTAATGCTTTGCAAAAGATGCAGGGGAAATTGGCGAATCTTCCATTGCCGGGTCGTGACTGTCCCTGTACCCGTAAAGGAGGGAGCCAGACACATAGACTATGACAGGTGGTTTTTCCAGGTTTGCCATCAATTCTGCCAATCGCCTGTTGGCGCTGTTGCCACGTCTGGCCGCCCATTCCCTGGTAACACGATTCCATCCGGCAGGTCGTGCCAGGTGAAATACCACATCGGGGGGATAGCGTTCGAACCAATGACTGTCAAACTTTGAGATACTGCCTGTAAAAGTATTGAAGCTTTCCAGGAAACGGTAGGGTGTGTTCTTATGCAGCAGCAGATGAAGATGATTTGCCGGATCAGCAGCCAGAAAAGAAACCAATGCTCTGCCAATATAGCCGGTACCACCCAGAATCCATATATTTCTCCTCATCGCTTCCATACAGACCTTTCATTCAACCTGCATAAACCATTATGCCCGTTTTTTCACCAATGCATTGCCATGATATTGAACAATCAACCAGGCTGCTGTTCCCCAGAAAAGGAAAGCAAACTTGTCGGTTGTAAGAAAGTTGTTCACCATGGCATGAAAATAGTATGTCGACAAAGCCACACATGCCACCACAATGTGATGTCGCCCCGGATACTCCCGCCAGCGGTTCATTGCCAGCAAGAACCAACGTGCCATCAGTAACAGCAGGGCACCAAGTCCAAAGATCCCCATCTCACTTAATGCCAGCAAATACTCTGAATGCGCTGTTCCGCCTGATCCTTCAGGGGCATTCCAGGGATCTGTGACGGTAAGCCGGGTTTCCAGTGCCGGATCCTGGTATGGAATATACTGGAACTGGTACGTACCCGGACCGAATCCTGTAAGCGGCCTTTCACGGAACATACGCCATGCAGAAACCCACCGGTTCATGCGTTCGATGTTTGACACATCGGTACTGACATTTGCCACTGACCGGGTTTTGTCGATCAGGTTTGCATCGTGATCATAAGATACGATTTCGGTCCGTGGCAATCTGTCTGATATCTGTCCGCGCAACGCCCACCCTGCGAACAGAAGAGCGAAGACCATCATCAACAGATGGCGCGGACGCAGTTTAAAATAAAAGATCAGCCATGTCATTGCTGCGAACAACAGGCTAAGATAAGCCCCCCTGCTGCCACTGAGGAGTACCCCGAAAAAAAACAAGCCAGCCAACGCCCAGGCAACAATTCTCCATGCAGGGCGATCTTCAACTGATGCAGCGGTGACCCAGAACATAGTCAGCAGCGCAGCAGATGCCCCAAAGATGGTATGGTCCTTATAAAATGGCTGAAAGATACCCCTTACTGTTACCGGATTCCAGTCATACTGCCAATACTGGTATGTCGCCCAAAGTGCAACAACCATAAAACCCAATCCGTAAAGCAAGACCATTTGCGGGAAAAGCCGGGGGTTATCCATAGAAAGTACCATCATCATTACATAAAAAGAAATGATGTACATGATGTTTACAAAAGAAAATTTGATTGACACAAGGGGCATTTCAGAGAAAAAAATGGCAATAATAAAAACCGTTGCCAGCGGCATGATCCAGAATATCTCCTTCACCACAGCAGCCTTCAGACTGCCCCATTTCGCCAGGACGTGTACCAACAATACCAGCGCAGAAAGGGCAATGAGCGGTTCTGTGGGTATCCGCAGCATGGAACCTTCCAAAAAAGGAATTTCGACAGAGAATGGCAACAGGAATGCCATCACTTTCATCAATATTGATTCTATCCGTAGCCGGACAATCATATAGGCAGCCAGGGCAGACACCACAAAAAGGAAAGGCCAGGCTGAGAGCGGATAGAGATACACCAGCAAAAATAAAACAAGCACCAGCATCAGGATAAGTCCGGCAACCAACCACTGATACCGGTAACCTTCTGCATATCCATCTACAGATGATTTTTGCTTGTTACTGTTTTTGAAGAGCGCGTACATCTTTCCTTATCATTTCCACAAACAGAAAAACAACCATATAAATAACCGCGGCAGAGAATGACAGAAGCAACCGGGGAGGCCACGCGGGTCTGTATGCCGATACTGCCGGGGAGATGACATAGGCCTCTGGCAGTTTGACCTCCATGCTTTTACGCATTATTTCGTATCGGTTGCGCCTCCTTGCAAGTTCATGAAGTTCCTCTTCATAAACCTGTTGTTTCCTGTTGTAATCCATGATGCTGGCATAAGAACGGTCGCCAGGCAACAACTCTGTTTTGGCATATTGTTCTTCCAGGGCATTTACTTCTTCCATCTTTTGGTGGTAAAGCTCCCTCGCAACCCGGTATGCAGTCATCCTGTTGTCGAAGAGCAATGACTCTTTGATCACATCACCCAGTTCGACAATGGCATTGGCCATAGCAGCGGCCTGCTCAGCATCATGATCACGCACAGTAACAGACACCGAATTATATCTTGTTTTTTCGATGTTTATATTGCGGCCAAGCCGGTCATACAGTTTTTGAGCACCACCAGTTAGAGCAGGGTCAATACCATACTGTTCTGACAGGCCAAACCGGTGGTCAAGGCTGTCCAGCAAACGTGTCGACTGCAATACCTGAATGTGTCCGTCGATCTCTGCATCGCTGGCAAACCCAATGCCGTGTTGTTCGAATTGTTGTGTAAACAAGGTGAGGGGGACAAAAATGAGTGCCTGTGACCGGTATGCAGGTTGTACAAACACAGGTGAAGTGAATGCCCATACAAGGAAAAACGACGCGATTGTCCCGCTAAAGAGCCACAGCAAAGTAGTTCGCCGCAGCAGCCATGATACTTCATCTTTAAGCATGGTATGCAGTTTGGTCCAATTATACTTATATTAATGTCATATGCAATAAAATGTTCACTCTGACCGGCTATGAACCCATCTTTTTCCCATTATGATCAATTCCGGCAATCCATAACCCGTGACAGCAGTTTTTTATTTGGTTTCTGGTTCAAAGCGATAAAAAAAATTATGTATTTTTGCATCCACTGTCTCTTAACCTGGATCGTTCATCCGGTTCATTCAGGTCAGATGCGGTAAAAGGGGCGTTAGCTCAGTTGGTTCAGAGCGCATGCTTGACAGGCATGAGGTCGCTGGTTCGATTCCAGCACGTCCCACATTAAAAATCAGCCGTTTGTATATTGTTTTTATAAACGGCTGGTTTTTTATTTAAAACATATCCGCAAACCATAATAACCTTTAAAAAGAGAAAACTACTATGACAAAAATTAATCTGGAATTTTCAAAAAACACACTGCTTGCTTTAATTGCCATACTGGCTTTTGGTTTTGTCGCTTGCGATGATGACAATGACGTTCGCGATGTTGATCTTGACCCTGAACTTTTTGGTCGCTGGGAGCTTCGCAATCCGGCTGGAAAACTGGAATACGCCTGGGAGTTCAATGATGACGGTACGGCTGTACAATTCATATACGACGACGAGTACGACTGGGTAGATAAAGAAATTGACTGGCTTTGGGAAATTAAAGACGAGCAGCTTAAGTATTATGTTGAAGACGGAGTACCCATATACAGGACATATAAAGTTGAAGACAACCGATTGTATTTTTGGGCAGAAGGACTGGACATGTGGGGGGTTCCCTATATAAAAGCATAACTTCAAAAACAGCATTAACCCTGCGCGGACAAATTTTTCGCTGAATTCCCTTCATGCTAAAGCACCAGGCTGTATTTTCATGAAAACTGTGTTCATTTGAAAATTAATTTGTATTGGTAGAAAATTTTTATTAAATTAGCAGGGAGATATGTATAAATCCACATATCTGCGCACGCTACTCCTGAATTTACAGGATGATCAATACACTTTAATTATCAATTAACCCAGCACATGATGAAAACAAAAACCATTAAGTTGGTTTTCCGTGTAGCGGTTATCACAGCATGTTTATTTGTCATGGCCGGATGCAGTGATGATGAAACCATTCAATCTCTCTATACGCTTACGCTGGATGTTGAACCCCAGGATGCAGGATATGCAACAGGTGGGGGCGAATACCCGGGTGGCGAACATGTAATCATTGCCGCTACTCCCGTCGAAGGCTGGGAGTTTGTAAACTGGACCGGCGATACAGACCATGTTGATGATCCGGCTGCTGCAAACACAGCATTGGCCATGACTGCACAAAATATTTCGCTAACGGCAAACTTCCAGGAAGAAGATCTTACTGATGGTACCGTCACCGACATTGATGGCAATATTTACCAAACCGTTATCATTGGCAGCCAGGAGTGGATGGCGGAGAACCTTCGTGTTGCCAAATACACCAACGGTGATGCAATTACAACGGATTTAACCAGTACTTTCTGGGCGAACATTACTGCTGGTGCTTACGCGGTTTATGACCATACTGCTGGTAATACAGAAGGCATCAACTCCCCTGAAGAGATGGCTGCCGCCTATGGCAAACTATACAACTGGTATGCTGCTACAGACCCAAGGGGATTGTGTCCAGAAGGTTGGCGTGTGCCCGGTGATGATGACTGGACGCAGTTGGTTGACTATGTAGTTGCGCAAGGGTTTCCTAACTCCCATTTAGTTAACGGAGCAGGTAATGCACTTAAATCCTGCCGGCAGGTTGGTTCGCCTTTAGATGGGTGCAATACCTCTGAGCATCCCCGTTATGACGATCATGTCACCCACTACGGTTTCGATGAGTTTGGCTTTTCGGCTCTTCCGGGTGGCTACAGAAACAGAAGTGGCAGCTTCCGGCTTATAGGCGACAGCGGCTTCTGGTGGAGTACCGCCATGAACAGCGATCTGGATGCCTGGAGCCGGAGCGTTTACAGAGGTTATGGGGATTTGGGCCGGAGCTTCAGCAGCAAAAGAGGCGGTTTCAGCATCCGTTGCATGCGGGATATTGATTGATCTTACGCCCTGGTCAAAACCTGTGCCCTGTTGAATAAAGCAGGTTAACCTCGCTCCCCTGCTTTGTTTCACCTATAAGCACAAAACCATCGTCGACCCGAAGCGAAGATAAATACTAGTTTGCGGCAGTCGTTGAAAGGTTTGTACATTCATCAATTGCTTCAGCATCCCCTGTTCACGGATCGAATCCACATCAGGCAGCATTGCAAAATCAACAAAAAACTCCTTTAGGGTTTTTCCGTTGAGTTCCTTGCCTGCTTAATTTTGTGCAAACCGGTTTGCATCCCTGATCATCCCATGCTTCCTGATCATTGAGTAAATTTTTTTACCCCTGGAAAATAATGCCACCTGAAAAAACCATATACAAACAGGTAAAACAGCCGCCCCAACAAAAACTGAAACACATAAAATTTATTTAAAAGCAATATAAATAACACAGGAACTTGTTTTGTGTGTTTTTTTATTTATTTTTGTAATGTAATTATTAGGCAATATACTTTATTACAGATCGTATATTTTTCACTGAAATCGATATATTTATTTAGTTATTAATTAATATACAGGGCTAACAGAGTCACGCTTAATTCAAATAAACAATTTTTTTAAAACATAAATTAAATAAATATCATAATGAAATTCTACTTGTTGAACATCACAAGAATTGGATTTATTTCAATCTATTTGTTTTTCTATTCATCCTTTGCAACTGTGGCGCAGATCACGGCACCTGAGCGTGGCTTTATCAGCTCCAGGCCGGGTGAAACATGGGAAGAGGGACTGATATCGGGCAATGGTACCATTGGTGCCAATGCATTTAGCCAACCCCTGAATGAAACCATCGTGTTTACCCATGAATGGATGTTCCTGCCAATGGGTGATCCGAAAATGCCGCCTGACCAGTCTGCCCGCCTGTTTGAAATAAGGCAGCTTATTGACCGCGGACTCTACAAGCAAGCCACACAACTTCAGTTTGATCTGACTGGACAAAGTGACTTTTGGTACCCCGACCCTTTTGTACCTGCATTTGATATGACCATCACCATGAACACCGGTGAGGACATTCACGACTATATGCGGTCGGTAAACTTCGAAACGGGAGAAGCACTGGTGCACTGGAGCGACCAACATGGAAGCTACCAGAGAAAGCTCTTTGTCTCCAGGGCCGACAGTGTTGCCGTGATACAGATCATCGGTTCGGAGAATGGCATAGTGAATTGCGAACTCGGCCTCAGGAGAAGAAAACCAAGCGAAAAACTGGATTACAGGCCAGCACAATTCTACCTTGAGGGTTCAGAAGAGAGGGAACATACCCATATCTCAGATGTTGAAGCCAGCGCCAGTGGCAACAACCTGTTCTTTACAAAGAGCTTCCCCTATGCATACCCGGGAAGCGTTCATACCCTGGAAGGGGTAGCGCATGTCGTAACAAGGGGAGGCACCGCAACAACTACCCCGGAGCGCATCATCGTTGAAGGGGCCAACGAAATACTCGTCTTTGTCGATATCAAACTCCTCTACGACCCGGACCAGTCCCTGATGGATGATATGAAACAATCCCTGGCAACCATCAGGCCCGACTATGACTTTCTGCTGGAGCGTCATACAGCAATTCATGCAGACCTGTTCAACAGGGTAAGACTCGACCTCGGCGGCGGACAGGATCACATGCTGACAACCGAAGAGCTGCATGCAATGTCCGGTTTTGACAACCTCAATCCAGCGCTCATTGAAAAACAATTCGATGCCGGACGGTACAATATCATATCCTCCACCGGGGAACTGCCCCCTACCCTCCAGGGAATATGGGCAGGCACTTACGTACCCGATTGGTCGAGTGATTTTACCCATAACGGTAATGTACCCTCGGCCATTGCCGGACTCCTCAAATGGAACACCCCCGAACTGATGCGCGCATACACCTCCTATATCGAATACCTTGTCCCGTGGATGGAGGTTAATGCAAAACATCTTTTCGGCGCAAGAGGTGTGGTGCTGCCCTCGCGGACGACAACCAATGGATTCAACAACGCATTCCGTCCGGCTTTCGCGGGCGGATTCTGGGTGGGCGGAGCCGCCTGGGCCGCACATTTCTTCTATGACTATTACCTCTACACCGGAGACAAGGAGTTCCTGGCAAACCACGCAGTGCCGTTTATGGAAAAAGCAGCCCTGTTCTTTGAAGACTACCTCTACGAAGGTCCGGATGGATATCTCGTCTTCAACCCCAC